>JAQBOT010000339.1 GCA_028287885.1 Pedobacter sp. | reverse complement strand
TCCTTTTTTTAGCTGGCTTAAGGTATTGTGTTTGATGCCTTTTTTTATGCTTTTTGTTTTTAAGTTCTTTAGTTTGGGTATGCTAGCAGCAGCTTTCGTGTACAGTATGATTATCATGGGTACTCATGGAACCATCTGGCACCACCGCTATTGTACACATGGCGCATACCGGTTTAAAAACCATTTTTGGAGATTGTTTACACAAAACCTGACCATCAATGTAATTCCAGAAGAAATCTATGTGGTTTCACATCACGTGCATCATGCCAAATCTGACCAGCCTGGCGATCCATACAATGCCTCTGCCGGATTCCTCTACTGCTTTTTAGCCGATGTAAACCATCAGCCAATAGCAAAAGATTTAAGCGCCCCGGATTATACAAGATTGGCAAGCCTGATGAAACATACGGGCATAAAGCCAAATACCTATGCTCAATACCAAAAATGGGGGTCCCTGGTAAATCCGGCTCGTGCAACGTTAAGCTGGGTCTTAAACTGGAGCTTCTGGTACCTAATGTTTTATTTAGCAGGAGGTCATGCACTTGCCTGTACCCTCTTTGGAGCTGCCGGATTTTGGGCCGTAGGTGTCCGCACGTTCAACTATGAAGGGCACGGAAAAGGGAAAGATCAGCGTAAAGATGGTGTAGACCACAACAGAAACGATATGTCGATTAACCAGTTGTGGCCGGGAATTGTAGCAGGTGAATGGCACAACAATCACCATTTGTATCCAAAAAGTGCAAGAAGCGGCTTTAAGCCTCACCAAGTGGATTTAGCCTGGTACTACATTAAAATGATGAAGTTCTTTGGGGCAATTACAACAGCAAGGGACTCCAAGTCAGACTTCTACAAAAAGTTTATGGGTTAGCGACTACCAGCGCCACTCTCCAGCTATTTTAAGTGGTGTTTCCAGGTTATTGGCTTTTAAAAAGTCCTTCAATTGGATTTCTGACTGTTTCGTCACCGGTATCTCTCGCGTATTGGCCAAGGCGTAGCTAAGCATTGCATTGTATCTTACCACATTTTTAAGCCCTTGTTCATCAACCAACTTAAAGGTATCGCCGTTTGAGTGGTAGTATGGCCCGGAATTGTTTGGCAGTACACCCCCTGCAGCGCCGCCGGTTGGTATGCCTTGCAACAAAAATGGCTGATGATCGCTGTGAAGCCCAGCACCTGACAGGAATAAATTCTGAAAGCCCGTATCCAACTTGTTGATTTCAGATCCCCAGCTCGTAAACAGAGTCCGCATTTCCTCCCGACTTGTTGAAAAGCCTTTCGGATCATTACTCATGTCGTAGTTTAACATAAACCTGATCTGGTCCAGCTGTTTGTTCTGCCGTGCTTGTTCCACATATGCTCTAGAGCCAAGCAGTCCTTGCTCCTCGCCCATAAACAACACAAACTCCAGCGTACGGCGGGTTTTCAAATGGGCCGCCTTAAAGGTTCTGGCCATATCAATCACAGCAAAGGAGCCGATCCCATTGTCAATAGCTCCCGTTGCAAGGTCCCAACTATCCAGATGTCCGCCAACTACAACCTTCTCATTGGGTAATTCCGTGCCTTTAAGTGTAGCTATTACGTTCCGTGCCTTGATCATCCCGGAGAAGTTTGTCATTGCGATGCTGGCAAATTGCTTTTGCAACTTCAATTGCTCTTTAATTTTCATGCCGTTCTCCAATCCGATGCAAACTGCGGGGATTGGTATCAGTTTACCGGTTACGGATGCTGTACCTGTAAGCAGTATGTCGCCTTTTACTCCATTGATTATAATGATTCCGACCGCACCAAACTTCGTGGCGATCGCTGTCTTCTCCGAACGGTGTAGCGTTCCAGCGCCGGCCGGCGAGCCTGGCAATACGCCTAAATAAACCAAGGCGATTTTACCTTTTACCTTTTCCGGTTGGCTAGCGTAATCCGACTCCAGCCCGTTACCCATATCAACAAGCTGTGCTTGTACATTGGCTTTTACCGGAGAATGGGCGAGTGTAACTGCGTTAATTAGATTTAGATTATTCTCCGATCCTATTTTGGTTTCAATGCTGATCCTGTTCCATCCTTCAACCTCAAAGGGCTGGTACTTCACATCAAATCCATAGGATTTAAGCGTTGCATATGCATAATCTTCGGCCTTTTTGCCGTGTTCAGATCCAGTTAAACGGTGCCCGATGGTCTCCGTGGCCGTTTTAAGGTTGCCATATGCCTGCGAGTGTTCTTGTACTTCTGCATTGATCCTTGCGAAATCTTTACTGAATTTGTCTTGGGCAAGGGCCGAAAAGCTTAGGGCTGATGCCAATGTGAAAACGGAGATTATACTTTGTGTTGTATTCATAGGTTAGGGTAGCTGCGTAAATATATCATTTTCAACAACAAAAAAACTCCAGCTGCTAAACAGAACAAAAATGTTCTTTAGAATTAATCTAAATAGCTTGGATTATTCGACTTTAGATCCTTTCTTTGTCGCAGTTTAGAATCAATATAAATAACTATGGTTAAAATAATACTTCGGCACTGCCTTCCAATTATAATCTTACTTTTTGCAAGTAAGACTTTCGCCCAACAACATGCCGCCCTTAAAGGTAAGATCCTTACCGTTGATGGAAGTCCAGCCGCCAACATTACCGTGAGTGTAAAAGGCCAAAATGCTTTTGTGATAAGCAATACCAATGGCGAATATGAATTTAAAAAGCTGAAAAGCGGAACTTTCAAGATATCCGTCTTTGGTGTCGGGTTAAAATCAGCCACAATAACGGTAACACTTAGAGACCACGAAACCAGCATTGCAGATTTTACTCTAATTGAAAGTTCCGATGAGCTTAAGGAGGTGCTAATTTCCGGCTTTAGGAAAAAGTACAAGGTTGACGAGCCTGCCCCCTCATTACGCTTGAATACTCCACTGCTCGAAGTTCCACAGAATATACAAATCGTAAACGCCAGCACGCTCAGCGATCAGCAGGTATTAAGCATGAGTGATGGCGTACTTAGAAATGTAAGTGGTGCCTCACGCCTGGAACATTGGGGAGACCTTTACACCAATGTACTTATGCGCGGTTCGCAAGTTCAGGCTTTCCGGAATGGCTTTAATGTGGTCAGCTCCTTTTGGGGGCCGCTTACAGAAGACATGAGCTTTGTTGACCACATTGAGGTGGTAAAGGGGCCTGCAGGCTTTATGTTATCTAACGGTGATCCAAGTGGATTGTACAACGTAGTAACGAAAAAGCCAACCGGCATTACAAAAGGCGAGGTAAATATGACTTTTGGAAGCTTTGATTTATTCCGTACTGCACTTGATCTTGATGGTAAGCTAACTTCCGATAGTCGGGTATTGTATCGGCTGAATATGGCAGCGCAGAATAAAAAGTCTTTTCGGCCTAATGAATTTAACAATAGGTACACCTTTGCACCCGTCCTATCTTTTCAGCTAGATGCAAAAACAAAGCTTACTGCAGAATATACGCTTCAATACGCAAAAATGAGCGATGTAGGCTCTTACTATGTCTTTTCACCTGAAGGTTATGCTACGTTGCCGAGAGATTTCGGTAGCGTGCCACCCAACCTGGATCCAACAAAAATCACCGATCATAGCGCCTTTTTAAACCTCGAACACAAGTTTGATGAGCATTGGAAAGTGACTGCACAAGCTTCCTATTTCAACTACTCACAAAAAGGAACCAGCATGTGGCCGGCTGATGTACTTGCCGATGGTAAAATGATCCGTTCGGTAGGGATATGGGATGCTAAAAGTGAAATGACCATGGGACAAGTATTCTTGAACGGAGATGTGAAAACCGGATTGATTAGACACCGGCTTCTTACTGGCATTGACTTGGGCTCGAAAGATTATTTGGCAGATTGGGGACAAACCCATGCCTTAGACACAGCCGGTGCAGCGTTCGACCCGGGAAACCCAGTATATACAGCTCCTGCAAATGGATATCCCAATTTTGACCGCAGTTCAAGCCTGAAAGCAAGAGCAGAATTGGCGGGAGGACTGATCAATCAAAAGTATAGGGGCTTCTACTTGCAGGATGAGCTTGGTTTTCTGGATAATAGCTTCCGTTTAACGCTTGCAGGGCGTTATACCTATGTAAAGCAGGCTTCCTTTGGGGCTGCCGCTGTAAGTGCAAAACACTTCTCACCCCGTATTGGCTTAAGCATATCACTTGATAAGCAACTATCCGTTTATGGTCTATACGATCAGGCGTTTATTCCACAGGGCGGCAAAATGGCCAGTGGCGGGTCAGTGCAACCCATCATAGGAAATAACCTTGAAGCAGGCTTGAAGAAAGATTGGTTCGGTGGTAAAATGAATACTACATTTTCAGTCTACCGCATCTTTAAAAACAATGAGTTGACGGCAGACCCGAACAGTCCGCCAAACTCTGGCCTGAGTGTTGAACTTGGTCAACGAAGATCACAGGGTTTTGAGTTTGATATGAGGGGCGAAGTTCTGCCCGGATTGAACGCCACAGCAAATTATGCATATACAGACTCTAAAGTAACCAAAGTGACAGAAAACGTTACCGGCATCGAAGTAGGCGACCCTGTACCTGGATTCTCTAAACATACCATCAATACCTGGCTAGGGTACAAAATTCAAAGCGGAGCCCTGACTGGTGTAGGAGTTTCGGGTGGTTTCAGCTACCTGATCGATCGTGCAACGTCAAACTTTAGTGTTTCCAATCGCGAGCAAAATCTTCCAGACTATTTTAAACTGGATGCAGGTGTTTTCTGGGAGAACAATAAGCTAAAAGTTACAGGAAACGTGTTTAACGTCCTTGACAAATACCTATATAGTGGATCCTACTACACCAACTATTTTTCTACACCCGTTTACGAATGGCAAGCAGAGGCACCACGTAATTATAGGCTAAGCATTGCTTACAAATTTTAATAATTATGTCGGCAACCAGCAAAAGTCACGGGTTTAAATATTGGATAAGAACCATACACTTATGGCTCGGACTAACATCTGGAGTATTTGTTTGCTTTCTGGGGATTACGGGATGTATCCTGGCCTTTGAACGAGAAATTGAAGACCTGACGCAGCACTACCGCTTTGTGGAACAACGAAAAACTCCATACCTGCCTCCTTCCAGGTTGAAGTCGGTAGCTGACCAGCTTGTCCCGGGAAAACATGCACATAGCATCAGCTATCAGCAAGGAAAAGCGAGTCAGGTTGTTTATTATGGCTTTAAACCCGACTACTATTGGATTGTGTTCCTTGACCCCTATTCGGGCAAAGTCTTGAAAGTAAAAAACATGGAGGAGGATTTTTTTAGGATCGTAATTGACGGGCACTACTACCTCTGGCTGCCACCAAATATCGGCCAGCCTGTACTTGCGTCAGCCACGCTGCTGTTTATGTTCCTGCTCTTGTCGGGCCTGGTACTTTGGTGGCCTAAGAACAAGGCAGCCAGCAAAAAGAGGTTTAGCATAAAATGGACTGCCAAATGGAAACGGCTTAACTATGATCTACATAGTATACTGGGCTTTTATATGACTTGGATCCTCATTTTTATTGCATTTTCCGGATTGGTCATGGGTTTTCAATGGTTTGCGAAATCAGCGTATTGGCTGGCTTCAGGGGGTAAGGTGCTGAACCAATTTGAAGCGAGTTTCTCAAACATAAGTCTGCAACATACTTCAGCAGGAACAAAGCAACCTATAGATATCCTATGGTCTAGAACCCTTGCCAGCTTAGGAAATTACGAGGGCGGCCTGGAGGTGCACGCGCCTGATGGCCCCAAAGCCACCATTGAAGTTGCGCTGAATCCGGATACGGACACGTACTGGAAAACGGATTACTACTACTATGACCAGTACACATTGAAGGAGATCCCTGTAAAGCACATCTATGGGAAGCTTGGAGAGGCAAAAATCGCTGATAAACTCATTCGAATGAACTATGATATCCACGTGGGTGCGATCGCTGGTCTTCCCGGGAAAATCATGGCCTTCCTGGCCAGCCTGATTGCAGCCAGCCTGCCGATAACCGGCGCTACGATTTGGTGGGCACGTATGAAGAAAAGAAAATCGAAGATGTCAACCAAATATAGTAAAACCTAGTGTCAGGTGTAAAGTAAAAGCAGTACAAGACAGTACAAGACAACTTGAAGAAAACACACATCAAGCGCACACAGGACGTGTGTATGAAGTGTGCTCGTTCTGGGTTTGATGAGCATATAATTTGAACCTATTTTGCAAGCCCTTATACTGAAACTTAATTCTGGGTAGAGGTTTAATTACCCGGTATGCGGCAGCGGATCGGCCCAAAAAGCAAACATGGATATTAAAACCAAATCACGTTCGATGGTGTTAATACTTCAACAAAAAACTCAATAGAACTTATGAACGGATTCCTTAAAACAATAATTGCAGGTTGGGGCGCGAAAAAACTAGGTGGCGGCTGCTTTTCAACAATTATCATCTTCGTCTTGATCTATTGGGCCCTCGGGCAGTGCAACAAACCTGCACCAAGAGCCGTTTCTCAGCAACAAGCACCGGTTTCTACACAAAGATCTGAGTAAATCCATCAATTACCATTTAAGTTCAACAAATTGGAATATAAACGTTTAGGTGGCTCGGGATTGATTGTCCCGGCTTTAAGCTTTGGAACTGCCACTTTCGGGGGTGGTACTGAATTTTTTAAAAGCTGGGGAAGTACACAAACCCAGGAAGCCAAACAGCTCATCAGGCTGTGTATGGATGCAGGTGTCAATTTTTTTGATACGGCGAACATCTATTCCAAAGGCTTATCTGAAGAGATCCTTGCACAGGCGCTTGAAGGGATACCCAGAGATCAGGTGATTCTGTCAACCAAAGGCAGCTTTCGGATGGGCGCCGGTGCAAATGATTATGGATCAGGGAGATTCCATTTGACCAACGCGTTAGAGGACAGCCTGAGACGGCTTAAGACAGACCATATTGATATTTATCATATGCACGGCTTTGATGCGCAAACGCCGATCGAAGAGACGCTAAACACACTGGACAATTTCGTTAAGAGTGGCAAAGTTAGGTACATCGCCTGTTCCAATTTCTCGGGATGGCACTTGATGAAATCACTGTCTATATCTGAGCGATATGGATGGGCCAAGTACATTGCGCATCAGGCCTATTATACACTCATTAGCAGGGAATTTGAATGGGAATTGATGCCCCTTGGTATTGATCAAAATATTGGAACAATTGTCTGGAGCCCTCTTGCTGGGGGACGGCTAAGCGGAAAGATAAGCCGTGAAAATCCTATACCACCAGATAGCCGGCTTAGTCAAGGCGGCAGCCTCGGCCCAACTGTGCCAGATGAGTTGCTATACAGTGTTGTAGATGTTTTAAAAGAAATCGCTGCAGAAACAAAGAAAACAGTTGCTCAAGTCTCATTAAATTGGCTCCTGCAACGCCCCACGATCTGCAATCTCGTCATAGGCGCCCGGAACGAGGATCAGTTAAAACAGAACTTAGCAGCCGTAGGTTGGAAATTAAGTCCGGAGCAGGTTGCACGACTTGATCAGGCAAGTCAGGTTACGCCAATATATCCATATTGGCACCAAAAGAACTTTCCTGATTGAGTAGACGATCAGAGTTTAAATTTTACTAACACCACCTGAACCAATCACCGTCTTTTTAACTGAAGCAGCGCCGCTGTATATAACCTGACCTGAGCCGGCAATTACAGCATTGATCTGGCTTTGTGCATGAATATTCACAATTCCAGAGCCGCTTATGGTGGTAGACAAACTTTCGACAGTGAGTCCTTTTCCGGCGAACCGACCAGATCCACTTAGCGTTACCTTTGCCCTGTCTGCCTTCCCTTTGATATTAATGTTGCCAGAACCACTGATTACGCCAGTCAGCTCGTTGACATTAACATCCGTGGTAATGCTTCCTGAACCGCTAAGCGTAGTCGTTAAGTCTGAACCATCCACAGCACCGGTAACACTAAGTGCACCATTTCCACTCATGGTTAGGCTGTTTATTGTTTTGGCTGTAACGTATGCTGTGATTTTCTTATTTTCATACTTCTTTGCCCAACTTGTCCAGCTGGTTTCTGGCCGGATGATCAAAATGCCACTCTTCACTTCAGTAACTAATGTTGAAATGGCCTCCGCATCTCCTTCAAATCTTACACTCTCTGTATTACCAATCTTCACAATGACATCAATCGGCCCACCTGCGGCAACACCTTTGAAATCTTTCACCACCCTGCTTTGTTGCATCAACACCGTTTTACTATTGATTATTGAGCCTCCAGGCTCTGCCATAATACTTGTAGAGCTTAGTAGAGCAACACATAATATTGGAAATAACTTTTTCATTGCTGTGAGATTTATATTTATAAGACGCCGTTATTGGCTGAAAGTTGCACGTAATTTTAATTTGTTATAATTAATTCATACCACACGAAAAACTTTTGTTAAAACACAAGGTTGAAAAATCTGTTTATAATTCAAAGCTATACGAAAGTTATGACAGATCTAGAAAAACACAATCCAGAATTTACCATTAATGTATCGATAAACGGACAGCAGGAAAGCATGGTTGTAAAGCCACAAGAGACCAGCGACGGTGTAGAATATTTTCTTTGCACCGTTGGGGATAAACAAATAACCCAGGTCCGGAAAGAACAGGCAGATACCTGG
>JAQBOT010000289.1 GCA_028287885.1 Pedobacter sp. | reverse complement strand
ATTGACGATCGCGCGGTTCAGCCATTCCGAAAAACGAAATCGCTTGGTGCAGAAGATACTTTTTCTTTCGATCTGATTACATTGGAGGAAATGCAAGTTCAGCTAGACAAAATTGCCTTACTGGTCTATGAGCGTTTACAAAAAAGCAAACTGGCCGGACGGACCATTACGCTGAAAATAAAGTATAGTGATTTCAAGCGAATCACCCGCAACAAGTCTTTTGTTACTCCGGTGTCCGACCTGGACACGATCATTGATACAGCAAGGCAGTTGCTGGAGTCAACGGATCTTAAGGATAAGAAAATCCGTCTATTGGGTATCTCATTGTCAAATTTTGAAATTCCAGAACAGATACCAAGTACAAGTATCATTCCCGGACAACTAACCTTGTTTTAAGGACTGTTCCAAATGCGTATCAACGAGACGACAGCTGATTTGCCTTGTTAGCGAGCATTTAAAAGAAAATGCATCAAGAATTAGGCTTGTCTAAAATATTATTTTTGTTTTTCGAAAAAGTAAGTATATATTTAAGTAAGTGTTCGCTATTTTCTTTTCATCTCTTGGTTAATGAAAAAGGTATTATTTGCTTTTCTTATATTATTTTCATTCCAGCTAACGTATGCGCAGCGTAGTTTGCCAGACAGCAATAAACGCGCATATAATATCTTTAATCCCACACCAAGAGATAAAATGCGGGGTATGCAGACCGATAGGCCCGATGTTACTGAAAGCCCTTTTTCTGTTGATGCAGGTCATTTCCAGATGGAGGGAGATGCCTACAGGCTTACACTAAACAATTCATACGGAATAAGAACCAGAGAATACTATTATAATGTAGCGAACATGAAGGTTGGACTGATAAACTCCATTGATCTTCAACTGGTTGTTCCATTTTACCTCTATGAAACAATAAAGTTCATTGATGGTCAGAATGAAACAAGACATACTGGATTAAACGGCTTTACCATGCGGCTAAAGAAGAATGTTTGGGGCAACGATAAAGGGCGCACCGCCCTGGCCATCATGCCTTTTGTAAATATTCAGACTGGCAAGGATGTGGAGGATAGAAGGCTTGAAGGTGGGGTTGTAGTTCCATTCTCAGCTGAACTAACAGAAACCTGGAGCTTTGGAACTCAGGCACAAATTGCATTCTTGAGAAATGACAAGAGGAAATATGCTACGGAGATATTGAATTCCCTGACCTTTGGAAAAGCATTATCAGGATCGTCCAGTGCTTTCATAGAAAGCCATTACACCTACAATTTTGATCTCAAAAACTTTGAGTGCTTTTTAAATGGTGGATTTGTTTATTCCTTTTCTGAAAATTTCAAGTTGGATCTCGGACTCAATTATGGACTGACGAAAGGATCAGATCGTACCTATTTCATTGGATATTCATTTAGGCTATAACGAGTATAACTAAAACTCTGTTTCAGTATTAACATAAAGGCTGCCTACAAAAGTTGATAAAAGGGTGCTTATTTTAATTAGCGTGTCGTCATCTGTAATTCTCCCATCCAAACTTACTTTCGTTTTTGCAAATTCAATTACCATTTGAAGGCTATCTACGTTTTTTGCATCAATGGCTTTTAAGGTTTCTAGTAAGGCCGCATGTCCATATTTGCCATCTGTAGAGGCCGTGACCAGCATGGTTGGCTTTTGTGTAAAGTTGGAAGAAGAAACCGTCCAATCTATTGCATTCTTTAATGATCCCGGAACTCCATGGGCATACTCTGGAGTACAAATTAGTATTCCATCAGCCTGGTCAAGTTGCCTTCTGAAATCAGTTACTTCTTTAGCAACATTTTCGTCATCATCATCCGGATTGAATTGTGGAAGGTTTCCGATTTTACTATATACGCTAATATTCAAATCTTGAACAGAAATATGGGATATTGCGTTGATCAGACTATGATTGATAGAATTGTGCCTTGTGCTTCCACAAATTGCGATTACATTTTTCTTATACATGGGTAACAATAGGAATTAAAGATCTGTTTATTATTTTAAATTACCTTCAATAATGCTGAAGGGACTTGGTGTTGGAAGTATCCGAGTTAATTGAAGACCTGCTTTGTCAAATAGCGATCGGTATTCTGCTTCTGTACGTTCACAGCCTGGTAAAAACTGCAACATTTGTAAGTCCAGGAACTTCCCAAGTGAGGGTTCATTACCTTCCGGCAATACCAACTCTACAACCAGCACTTTTCCGTCAGGTGCTAAGGCATTCCGGCAATTTGTAAGGATGTTAATACATTGTTCATCACTCCAATCGTGAATAATATGCTTCATGATGTATGCATCAGCGCCTTCAGGTACAGAATCAAAAAAGTTGCCTCCAACAGTTTCACATCTGTCTGTGACACCGTGGCTAGCTAGCAATTCTTTTGCTTCGGCAACGATGGCTGGCATATCATACAGTACACCTTTTACGGTATTATATTTTGATAGGATGGAAGCAAGCAGAAATCCATGACCACCACCTACATCCACCAGTTTTGAAATGCTTGAGAAATCGTAACTATTCACAACAGCTACACTTGCAAAAGCACTGTTGCTCGTCATGGCATCATTAAATTGTTGTCCGGCTTTTTTGTTGCTCCAAAAATAATCAAAGGATGTCATGCCATGTACTTTATCAAAGGCAGGTTTGCCAGTCTTGACGCTATAAGGCAGTTCTGCCCAGGTCTGAAATGTCCAGTCGGTGGTTATCATCTCTGCAAAAGGCCGTAAACTCCCAGGTGCACTGCTGAGTAGGGGTTCTGCTAAGGGAGTGAGAGAGAATTGCTTTTGTTCATTTATAGAATAAACACCAACGCATGCACAAGCACGTAAGACCCGGAATAAAGAACGTGCATGAACATTCGTTTTCTCTGCTAATTCCTCCGCTGTTTTTGGCCCATCTTCTAATAAATCAGCAATATGCAATTCTGCAGTAACACCAATGGCTCGTGATGCAGCGAAGCCAAAGAGCAGGTGCATCAATTGAACTGGAGGAGGAAGTTCTTGTGTCATAATAAATGTTTTTAATTTAAATTATGATATAGGAGAAATGAAGTATAGAGGCTTCGAACTAACCTGGCTGAAAATGTACTACCGTTGAATTGTATTCTTAAATGTAAGCGCTTGTGATGGAGGTTCTTCTATAATAATAAGTTAGTGATATATTCTGGCTTTACGTAAAATTTTATAATGTAAAACTAAATTCCATGTTCCTTTTTTGTAAAGGGATAATCTATTAAATAACAACCCTAAATGTTAGATTTATCCTGGCTTTCATAGGCTTCGTTGATTTGGCAATCCGGTGTTCCCAATGTTCCTGCAAACCCGCTTTCATCAACAGGAAAGAACCATGTTCCAGCCTTACTGAATATTTTTCGCTGTGGTCCTGCTTGTTCCGGATATCAAAGCTGCGTACCTGCCCAAAACTAACTGAAGCAATGATTGGGTTTTTACCCAATACACTTTCCCTGTCGCTGTGCCAGGCTACAGAATCATTTCCATCACGATAGTAGTTGAGCAAAACACTGTTAAACTTTACTCCTGATAAGGGTTCAACTAAAGCTTTTATCCTAAGTAAATCATGCGTCCATGGTATTGGGTCTGCAACTTTGCCTACTGCAGAATAATCCGTCCCAAAATCCCCATACCAGGCATTTAGGCGTGGAGTAATCACTTCTTTGTCGTACATCTTTTGTACAGTTTGCTTCCAAGGAGTTTCTTCAATGAATTTCTGCAACAGCTGATCACTTTCTGCTACATTAAGCAGGCCCGGCCTGTAGTATAAAAAATCTTCTGGCAAGCCTTTACTCTGTCCTGCTTCTCCAAAAAAACTTAATTGTTCCATAATAATCATCCTCAATAACGCTTGAACCGTGTTAAATGTGTTTGCTAAAAATATTTTACAAATATACTTAAATACTAATAATATTAGCATTAGTTTTGTAGTCCAATTACATGGAAGAAGTTAAGCATTATTGGAATGTATTCCATTTAACTTATTCTGACACAATACACTAGTTAAATTCAATCGTCATGTCTAATAGCAAAGAAGCAATCATAAGCCAGCTTAAAAAGGATATTTTGCTTTGGCAAGGTTTCAAGCCACCAACAGCTGGTCGTAAGGAACTTATTGGTCTGGGGCCAATAGAAGATGCTTTTCCCAACGCTGTATTTCCGAAGGGTGCGTTACATGAATTCCTAACTGAAGCGCCTGAACATGCAGCGTCATCTGCGGGCTTTATTTCAGGTTTGCTAAACGTACTAATTCAGCAAGGTGGCGCATGTCTTTGGATCAGTGTAGGTAGGACAATATTTCCTCCAGCACTTAAGGCCTTTGGTGTTGAACCAGATCGAATCATCTTTATTGATTTACG
>JAQBOT010000254.1 GCA_028287885.1 Pedobacter sp. | reverse complement strand
GATTAAAAGTGTGTTCCTTGCGTGCGTTCTCCTTCCAGTTATATCCAAATTCTCCTTTAAAGGAATTTACGCTATACAAAGTCCCTCTTTTTAAGAGCTGATAAGATAAAGAAGCGATTGTCTTTGGAATGAAAGCTGTCGTTGTACTTGGTTTGTAAAAAGGAACCAGGAACTGGTTAAAAGTAAGTTTACCCTCTCCAGTCAACGAATAGGAGTTCAGGCCCTGCGACTGGCCGCTTACCTGAGTTTCAAATCCGCCACTTACGCTAACATCCAATTGTTCCGCACCATGGAAGACATTTCTAGTCGTCTGCGTAACTTTGACCTCAGAACCTACAAAGTTGTTTGATTTACTCGTTCCAGTTGCAGAAAATGAAAGGGAATTCTTCTTTAATGGCGTCAGGAATATATTAAGATTCAGTTGATTGTTCTTGAAGCTGTCTATAGGTAAAAACTCTGCGCGTACATCCTGAAACGCGCCAACATTAACCATTCTGTTCAGGGATTGGTTATGATCTGTCCTGTTGTATAATTCTCCCTTTTTGAAGAATACCAGTCTGTCAAATAATGGAGGCTTGAAAGTCTTCCGATCATCGTAGATATTAAAATCATGGTACTCCAAAGGCTGCAAACGACGCAGAATGCTATCCCTACGAATCCTATAATTTGGGTAAATGTTAATGTTCTTAATGGTATAAGGTTTAAGTCCGGCGTCAGGCGCAATGTCCTTTACTTTAACCGTAATGTTTACAAGGCTTTTTCCAATGGTGCTATCAACCTGAATAATCAAATAATCCGGACTGAAGTAGAAGAACCCGGCTTCTTTTAGATCATTGTCAATTCTAACACGCTCGTTCTTGTATGTATCCAAATCATAATAATTACCAACCTTCAACAATGAATTACCCTTGTACTTGTTGATGTTGTTCGTCAGGTTTCCTGTATCCTTAGGAAAGGTTACACTTGCAATCTTATAGCGATCACCTGTGATGGCTGTGTAAACCGCCTTACCCGTTTTCCTCTTGATGACCGTATCGCCGGTTACCAAAGCCTGCAGGTAACCCTGACTAAGCAGATAACTGCTCAATACATCATTATTGTATTGCAATCTCACCTGGCTTAAAAGCACAGGCGGCTCGCCAAATTTGGTTCTTAACCAATGACGAAATCCTTTCGGTTTTTTCGGCTCACCTGCAACATTATACACCCACAATTTATAACGTAATCCCAAGATCTTCTTGTTTGGTTTCGGACGTGTCTTTGTCAACAAGGTGCCTTTCACCGCTTTCTGATCAGAGATTCTTTTTGAAGAATCCGGATTAATCTTTATTTCAGCACCGGTATACAGGATTTGACCTGGCTTTAGGTATTTGGTATTGCTACAGGCGGCAATGACAAAACAGGAAAGTATTATTAAGACAATTTTAATTTGTTGTTTCATCGTTGGGCTTCTGTTCTTGGATTAATCTGGCTTTCTTCTTTCTGCTTTGAAATACTTCTTTGAATTTATTGTAGTCGACCACTAATGCGAAACCAAGGCCGGTTTCAATAATCTGACCTTCAATGATACTTTCATTCTGGTTACGTCTGTAAGCGCGCAGGCGGTATTTACCGTCGGCAGACAAGGCGTATTCCACGTTTACATTTCCTGCTATGTTCGTAGAACTTGCCCCGGGAGCCTGCGGCCCTTCTAACCCGAAGGAACTTCCTACTGTCACCGTAAGCCTATCATTCAATAGCTTCTTAGACAATCCGACCTCCAGATCCGACTTCTGCTGCAGTGCACCTGAAGAATAATCTTCAGACGTATTCACACCGAAATTAATGTCAACCCCTTGAATTAAATCAGAGGCCAGGTTGTTTAACTGCTCAGTCAACAACTTGCTCACACTGGAACGCGCAAGGGTAGATGCACCGCCGCCGCCGCCAGCAAGACTCTGAAATGGATTATTGGCCATAAATCTGTTTAAAGCCAAAAGCGCAAACACCTGCTTGTTTAGTTCATTCTCATCCCTGTTCACCTGTAGCAATCTCGTGTAAACTTCACCGCCCAAGGCGCCGCGCTCATTCTCCGGTAAATCCAGACGGAAAGAAATGGTAGGTTTTAACAACTGATCTTTCATCATCAGGAAAACCTGGAAAGGTAATTTTGTTTTTGCTGGTATGTTCGCCGGGTCTCCAAGCAAGTCAATTGGTGCAGCATTAACTTCATACAAAGCTGTTAGGTTTACGTTCGCAGACATGGGATCACCTGTCCAAACAATCGAGCTTCCAGAAACAAGTTTAAATTGCTTTTGCCCTAAAGCAGCAACAGACAATTTGTATGATCCATCTGCAATTTGGTACCGGCCTGTTAAACTTGTTTTGCCGCTTGGATCCATCGTTGCTGTTAGATTCGCATCACCGCGCACGGCTAAGGCATCCCCGTTTGAAGGATCCACAATAACATTAAGTTCTGCAGCCGAGTCGATCCTTAAGTTTGCCGTCAGGTTAATTCCCTTAATTGGCGACTTGCTTATACTGTCGTTTTTCAAAGCCGCTTTTCCGTTATATGGTGCCGCATCGGCATCAATAAATTGAACAATTCCTTCCTGCTCAATAATAGCCGGATCGGCTGTAGGCAAAGCGAAATAGAACTTCGTTCCTTTAAGGATATTTATACTTGCATTAACGTCAGGCTGGTTCATATCTCCCCGAACCGCTACTCTGCTCGTAATAAAGACGGTTCCATATACCATTTCATTGTCTGCAGCTGTCGAATTTAGTGCCCTAAAATTATTCATGTTCAAGTCCATATTGAACTTGAAGTTCTTATAGTCTGTTGTGAGTATCCCGCCAGAAATTATGGCTTTTTGATTCAAAGAGTCCAGAACCGTAAAGTTGTTAAAATTGACACCCTGATTGGTGAAGCTGATCGTCTCATTTGGCATACGGAAATAAGAGTTAACGTATGTAGCATTGAATCCAACCTGGTTAAACTTAATGTCTCCCAAAACCTTCGGGGCAGCAGGTGTGCCCTTAATGCTCATTGCTCCGGTTATCGTACCCGTGCCTTTCTTTATCTGTCCCATGGATACACTTTCCAGCGACTTCATATCGATCTTATCAATATTCAAAGTAAGGTCCATATTGCTCGAAGGACCAGTATAGTAGAAACCATTCACACGGAGTTCATGTACCCCGGATAAAGCGACGTTCACCTCAAAGGCATTCGCTGTATTGTTGTTTACAGCAACCCGCAAGGTGCCGAGCTGGTCTTTTTGATAACGCAGGCGGTCAATGGTCAGGTTGGTTTCGAACTTAGCAGAAGTTGCCAAATCTTTAACATCAACGGTACCGTTGATCAGACCGCCCACCAAAGCAGTGTCTTTCTCGGCGAACTTGGTTAAAGTTTCAATCTGAAAATCTTTAAACTCGACGCGAAGCGGCGCATTCGGCGTGTTGCTCGTGCTGTTTATGTTTAGCGATTGTGTGCCCTGGCTCAAGTTAAACTGATTGGCTAGCACCCCTGCAGGGCCAAACTGAATAAAGTTCTCTGGAGAAACTGTCCATTTTTGGTAGTCCAGCAGCAACTTGGTCGGATCCATACTAAAGCGATAGCTCTTGTCTATGGCCTGGAAAGTACCGCCAATTACATATTTATCCTTGCGTTTACTATCTCTCAAGTAAATGTTCAGCCCAAGCTTATTCTCAAAAGCCTCACCATTAATTTCAGAATTGGTTAATGCGATGGAGGGACTTTGAATTTCATGAATCCGAAGTCTGTAGTCTAATTTGTTCGAGTTGTTGTTTAGAACCAAGGTGGTACTGTCTACACGGTAATCACCATAAACAACCTGTGGAAAACTTGCATTCATCAACAAGCTATCTTTCTGGGTGTCTATCAAGCCATTCATTTGAGCAGGGGAGAAGGTCGTCAAGGTTGGAACGAACTTCTGCAGTAGCTTGGAGTTATAGAAGTTTACAGCAAAGCGGAAGCGCTGATCCGGGATCTAGGTCACTTCCCCAAATTTGTAGTATTTGTTAATTTGATTGATCATTGCTGGAGCAATGTTGGTAAGCTGGTATTTGCCATCCAACTTTGCACTTAAAACCTCAGACCTAAGCGTAAGCAGGTTGTGATCTGCAGTTGCTTCAGAGTGCAGCAGAACGGTGTCTACGTTAATCATTTGTCCTTCTTTAACAAGCTGCAAGCTGGTTAAAGAAACATCGGCATTCAGATAATCCGGGTCGGCGCTTGGCACATCTGCTTTAAGTACTCCGGCAACTTTGAATTCAGTTGGGCTG
>JAQBOT010000243.1 GCA_028287885.1 Pedobacter sp. | reverse complement strand
TGTTGCTTACCTACAATGATGCCTATTGGGTAGCAGGAATGATTATGTTATGTTCAATTCCACTACTATACTTGCAGAAATTTAAGAAGAATGTGAACATTCCAGTAGACGTACATTAAAGGTTTTTAATATATTAATTCAGGATTCGTTAGCTGAATTGTAATGCCCCCAAGAAGTGTTTAACTTTTTGGGGGATTTGTGGCTTTTAAAGGTTTGTAACGGTAAGTTTATATTCATCACGAAACTGAACTGCAATGGGTCTATAAGGCAATTAAGCTTTTAGAGGCATAGGGATGGGGTATTTTTCAGGGCCAATAAGTGCCTAGGCGACACAACAATTCCGATCAATAACACTCTTTAACATCTATCTAGCCACCAAAGAATGTTTCGATTTTAGATAAAAGAGCTATTAAAACTCATCTAAATGCCAAAATAAATAGGTTGGGGCCAAATTTGTAAGGGTTTTTTCCTAGCTTGAGCACATTAAAAAGTATTGACTTATGACCCAAATACCTCGAGGTACCGGACAAAAGGAAGCAATCTTTAACAACGAGGTTGTTTCCCGCTTTGAACTCTACAACAGCTTATTTTTGACCCTTCCCTTTTACAGGATAAAAGACACGGGTACGCTCCTGCCGCTTTTCATTAAGCACTGCGAAGAAGGCGTAAAGAACAATGAAACTCCCACGAACATCATAAAAAGCTTCTTTGACAAGTTTACAAAGATTGAAAGTGCAAAAGATGGAATTGATTTATTGTTCCGGTTCATTCAATATATTGAAAGACAAGTGGTGTTGTTTGATGCCGTTGAAGATGCCTCTTTTAGCCGCCTGAATACACAAGACGATCAAAGCTCCATCCACTCCTATTTGTCGAAAGGGATAGACAACGCCATTTTGAAAGCGAAGATCGAGAAGCTTGTAAATGAATTTTCACTTAGGCTGGTACTAACGGCACACCCTACGCAGTTCTATCCGGGCAGCGTGCTGTCCATTATCACGGATTTAACCGCAGCCTTAAAAATTAACGACATATCAAGCATAAATCAACTGCTGCAGCAGCTGGGAAAAACACCATTCTTCAATAAGAAATCACCTAGCCCAGTGGACGAGGCATTAAGCCTGGCCTGGTACCTGGAGAACGTATTTTATTTCGCAGCAGCAAATATCCAATCACAGGTTGATTTTACCCTCAGCGAGTTTAATATTGATTCAAAGCGGGTTATTGAGCTGGGCTTTTGGCCGGGTGGCGACCGTGATGGCAATCCAAACGTCAACACAGATTCTACCTTACAGGTGGTGAAAATGCTGCGGCAAATTCTCTTTAGGTGTTATTACCGCGATTTCAGGAAGTTGAAAAGACGCATTACTTTCCGCGGTGTGGAAGATACGATTGCTGTGATACAAGATGTGTTGTACAACAATGCTTTTGACACGAGCATCGCGCCAGAGAATATAGGCGCCTTTCTGCTTGATCAGTTAACCAAAATAAAGACAACGCTACTGGAAGCACACGACGGACTGTTTGTGGATCTGGTTGAAGACCTGATTAGAAAGGTAAACCTTTTTGGTACTTACTTTGCCTCGCTGGATATTAGGCAGGATAGTCGCATTCTGCGCAACGCTCATGCCTACTGTCTGGACAGGTCACTGGAACCAGACGACTTGATTCAGGATACCATTGGAACCATTGCGGAGATCAAACAGATTCAGGAAAGCAATGGAGAACTTGCCTGCCACCGCTTTATTATTAGCAACTGCCAGAAAGCCTCAGATATTCTGATGCTGACCGATTTGTTCTTATGGAACGGCTGGAAAGAAGAAGAATTAAGCATCGACTTTGTTCCATTATTCGAAACCGTTGATGACCTTTTGGTTGCCGGGGAGGTGATGGAAACGCTATATACAAATCCATTTTACCTGAAGCATTTGGAACGCAGGGGATTTAATCAGCATATCATGCTTGGCTTCTCTGACAGCACCAAAGATGGTGGGTATTTAATGGCGAACTGGTCTATATTTAAGGCCAAGGTAGACCTGACTTCCGTATCCAACAAGCACAACATTCAACTTGCCTTTTTTGATGGTCGCGGTGGGCCCCCGGCAAGAGGCGGTGGTAAGACACACCGCTTTTATGCGTCAATGGGTAAGGAAATCGCCAACAAGAACATTCAGATCACGATTCAAGGGCAAACGATCAGTTCACAATACGGCTCTATTGACAGTGCCGAATTCAATATGGAGCAGTTGATCAATGCGGGTATTTCCGCGGGCATCCGAGAGAAGCACAACATCCTATTGGACCCGCTGCATAAAGATCTGCTGGATGTAATGGCTAGCGATAGTTATAATGCTTATGTAGGCCTAAGGCAGCATCCATTGTTCATGAGTTACCTGGAGAAATACTCGCCTTTAACACTCTTATCTAAAATAACGATCAGCAGCAGGCCTGTTAAACGTAATTCCGGTAAGAAACTCCAACTGGAGGATCTTCGGGCAATTGCATTCGTTACATCCTGGAGTCAGTTGAAGCAAAACATACCTGGCTTTTATGGCATTGGTACTGCACTGAAAAACCAGGAAGATCAAGGAAATTGGGATAATGTCTACAAAACCTACCAGGAATCCGGATACTTTAAGACCATTATCGAAAATTGTATGATGTCTATGAGCAAGACTGATTTCTCTGTTACTGCCTACTTTGCAGAAGACCCGGAATACGGAAGCTTTTGGAAAATGCTGAATGCGGAATTCGAGCTCTCTAAGAAGATGCTATTGCGCTTGGCAGAACATGAGTCGTTGATGGAGAATTACCCTGTAGAAAAGCGTTCTATTGCGGTTAGGGAGAAGATTGTGCTCCCATTGGTATTGATCCAGCACCATGCAATGGCACAGTTGCAGGATGAAAGCAAGGAGGCGGACCATGCCTCGTATGAAAAGCTTGCGATACGTACGGTTTATGGAATTGTAAACGCGGGACGAAACTTGGCTTAGTCGGGACTTAACCTCAACTAAATAATAAAGCTGCAACCTGCATGATATCTAATCATGCAGGTTGCAGCTTTATTTCCTTTCTGCAAGCAGTTTATAGATACGCTTGGGTGAGGTCGCGCATTCTATCTATTTTAATTAATAAATCACTTTTCCGGCTGAAGTTACAATCGATGCAATTCGTACCGCATCAAATATGCGCTCTTCTGTAGCACCCAAAGCAAGGATCGACTTTTCATGTGCATTAACACACATCTCACAACCGTTAACTGCAGACACAGCGATGCTCATCAATTCGAAGAATTCTTTTCCAGTAACCGGACTGCTCATTAATTGCATACGTACGCGTGCAGGAATTTGTGTGTACTTCTCTTTTCCAGTGAAGTGACGGAAACGATAGAACACATTGTTTAACGCCAATAGAGATGCACAGCCTACTGCTTCAGCAAGTTCAGCCTCTGTGGCCTCTTTGGCAAGGGCAAGCTTTTCAAAGAAGTCGATTAGCACCTTGTTGTTGTTGTTTACGGCGATACTTAAAGCCATCAACGCACATTCTTTTTCAGATAGGTGTGCCGAAGTAAAAGTGCTGCTTAAATTTAATTTCAAATCACGTACATACCTGGAATTGCCTTTTTCTAAAAGCGTTAAGCTTTCATTTCTATATGCTGCATCCAAGCCAACAACAGCCAATAACTCCTGGATTACTTCTGTATTTTCACTCATGGTATTTAGATTTTTAGGGTATAAAAAACCCCTGCAAAAATGCGTTTTACAGGGGTTATATGGTTAAAGGAAAATTAAACAGTTAAAGTTTCCTGACCTTTTTCCCAGTTGCATGGGCAAAGTTCGTCGGTTTGTAAAGCATCAAGTACTCTTAATACTTCTTTAACGTTACGGCCTACGCTTAAATCGTTAGCACTTACCCAACGGATAATTCCTTGTGGATCAATGATGAACGTTGCACGGTAAGCAATCTTTTCTGTAGGCTCTAAAATATCAAGCGCTTCTGCCAAAGTTTTTGACGTATCAGCTAACATTGGGAATTTCAATCCACGAAGATCATCATGGTTGTGTCTCCATGCCAAGTGTACGTTTTCTGAATCTGTACTTGCACCGATTAAGGTTGTATCACGATCACGGAATTCACTGTAGTTAGCATTGAATTCTGCAATTTCAGTAGGGCAAACAAAAGTGAAGTCTTTTGGCCACCAGAACATGCAAGTCCACTGGTTATTTTCGTTGATTAATGACTCTGAAGTAATGGTTTCAAACTCTTTACCTTTTTCAAGACTTACAACGGCTGTTTTGGAAAATGAAGGGAATTGTTGACCTAGGTTTATCATATAATTTTATTTTTTTTTCTGCTGCAAATCTACAGCTATAAACTCTCAATAGCAACGGAGAACAGGTATTTTGACATACTTATTCTCGATAGGGTTATAGTCAAAAGCTATAGGAAAACATTTTTTATTAGATTTTAGCTATAGCTTATTTAAGTGTCGTTTCGAATAACTTGAAGATACGTTTGTACTCATCGGTCCAGCTGCTGGGCTCCGTAAAACCATGACTCTCAACTGGGTAAACGGCAAGTTCCCAATGGTTCTTTCCGAGTTCAATTAAGCGCTGTGACAACCGAACAATGTCCTGAAAGTGCACATTTACATCAACCATCCCATGGCACATCAGTAAATTACCCTTTAAACCGGCTGCAAAATTGATTGGAGAACTCCGCTGATAAGCAAGCTCATCCGCAAAAGGTTCATTTAGAATATTTGATGTATAGCCATGGTTGTAATGCGCCCAGTCTGTAACTGAGCGGAGTGCAGCGCCACTTGCAAAGACGTTCTGCTCCTTAAATAAGGCCATTAAGGTGATAAAGCCGCCGTAAGAACCTCCGTAAATGCCGACGTGCTTTGGATCTACACCATACTTTTCCACGAGCAACTTTACACCATCAACCTGATCGCTGAGATCCTTGCCACCCATGTGTCTGTAGATTCCTGTGCGGAAGTCTCTCCCATAACCCGAACTTCCAGTATAATCAATATCGATTACAGTATAGCCCTGATCAGCAAGCATATTATTAAACATGTATTCACGGGAATAGGTGCTCCACCAAAAATGGACATTTTGGAGGTAGCCGGCTCCATGTACAAACACAACTGCGGGATGATTTGGACCAGGGTTTTTGGCGGGATATACACGTGCATAAACATCGACACCATCGCGGTTTTTGAAGCTGATCATATCCGGCTTACGCCAGTCGTACGCATCAAATGCTGCAGAAGTAGAATGTGTGATCTGAACTTCCTTAGCGCCTGGCTTATTTGGCTGAACATACAATTCCCAGGGCTTATTCATGTAGGAGTAGTTGATGGCGAGCCACTTCTCATCGGGCGATAGTGTTACCTGATTGCCACCTTTCATGCTGGTAATCTGCATAGGTGTGCCGCTTGTGCTCATCTTGTAGAAATGCGTAAGGCCTGGATGTTCTTTATTCGCAGTGAAATAAAAGGTCTTTTTGTCTTTAGACAATTGCAGCGTTTGCACCTCCCATTTCCCTGAAGTGAGCTGATGTTTCTCGCCAGTGCTGACATCGGATACATACACATGGGAATAACCACTCGCTTCGCTTTGATAGTAAATCTTGTGGTTGTCAAGCCAGCCGATGTTGCTGTCATAAGAATTGATGCCCGGTCCGCCTACCCAAGCTTCATCCCGTTGTCGGTCTACAATACTCAGCTTACCCGAAGATGCATCCAATTTCAAGATCCATCGG
>JAQBOT010000223.1 GCA_028287885.1 Pedobacter sp. | reverse complement strand
TTATTAAATTGGCCGATGACAGACATCTGTTCTTCACCTTTAAACCTATTTACATTCAAATTGGCATCGTAACGGTCATCACTCCCGTAACCTACACTGGAATTTCCAAAGAACCCGTTCTTCTTTTCCTTCTTCGTGGTAATGTTGATCACTTTCTCACGGTTTCCGTCGTCTACACCTGTAAATTGTGCCTGATCAGACATTTGATCAATGATCTGTATTTTGTCGATCATATCGGCAGGTAAATTCTTTGTAGCTAGTAGTGGATCGCTCCCGAAGAACTCCTTTCCATCCACTTTAACCCGGGTTACTGATTCGCCTTGTGCCTTTACTGTGCCATCCTTGGCAACCTCAACTCCGGGGAGCTTTTTCAACACATCCTCAACTACAGCATTTTCGCGGACCTTAAAAGACCCGGCATTGAATTCCAAGGTGTCTTTTTTAACTACTACCGGAGGCGCATCACCTTTAATTTCCACTGTTTTCAGATCTAAGCCTGTATCTTCCAGGGCTAAGTCGCCAATATTAACCTTATTACTTTCTGAACTGATCGTAAATTCTTTCGTTGCATTCCTTAAGCCCAGGTAGGCAGCATAAAGACGGTAAGATCCTGAGGTCAGGCCAGAGATAGAAAATGAGCCATCCTTATTCGTACTGATGGTACCAACAACGCTAGAGTCTTTTAAACTCTTAACAGCGATTGATCCATAGTCAATGGGTGTTTTATCTTTACCATTTATGATCCTGCCTGTTACAGAACCATCATTCCTTTGTGCAACTGCAGAATACCCGCAAAAAAGAAGCAGTAGCATGGGTATTACTTTAGTAAAATTCTTCATGTTGTATTTAAAATTGTGTAGATATTCCTTATGGACTCCGGAATGGCCCAATAGTTTGTTGCGAATTACCAATGGAACGGTAACATTTCAAATACAACTAAAAAAATGATCTAGTCGGGGAATGATTTATTCAATAGAGCAACAATAATTTAGGAACTCGCAAGAATCTTGGGGTGATTCTGAGTAGAACTTACTTTTGGACATCCGCATCCAGGCTTAAGAATGCTGCATGCGCTCAAAGAGCTCATTACCACGAGGATAAGTAAGATTTTAATTCTAGTTTTCACTATATTCCGCTTTATGCAACAACACATAACTAAAAACAGCCATCATTACGCCAATCATATCAGAGCCAAAATCCCACCACTCTGCAGAGCGATAGGTAAAAAAGTTATATTGTAAAAATTCAATTACTCCTCCAAAAGATGCAGTAATCAAAATGATCTTTAATATAGTAAGCGTGTTGTAGTTATAGTTGTGCTGGTAAGTTATCTTTCCATTAAACAACAGCACGGTAAGCACAAAGAAGAAGCCTAAATGTACCAGCTTATCGAAACCTTCGAAAAAAAGGCCAGAACCATGGGTATCTGGCAATTTTATGCTACAAAATATTAAAATGATCACCGTCCAGACCATTGTCCAGCGTTGGTATTTTAATTGTTTAAATATATACATTTACTATGCGCCGACTAATGATTTATAAGCCTCGGCATCTAGTAAACTGTCAATTTCAGCTCCACTGGCAAGAGAAATCTTAACCATCCATCCTTCTCCATATGCGTCGGTATTTACCAACTCTGGATTATTATTAAGTGCGTCGTTAACCTCCAAAACTGTACCTGTAACAGGCATGAACAAATCAGAAACCGTTTTTACAGCTTCTACAGTTCCAAATACATCATCCTTTTTAACTTCATCACCGATGGTATTGATGTCAATATAAACGATATCACCAAGCTCACGTTGTGCAAAATCGGTAATTCCGATAGTAGCTTCGTCGCCATTGATTCTAACCCACTCGTGGTCTTTTGTGTATTTCAATTCTGATGGAAAATTCATATATAAATGTTTTCAAGTATTATAGGCTAGCTAAATCATTGCAGCAAGCAAAATCTGATTAGCGCTGCGAATTTACTACTATTTGTTTTTAAAAGAGTTATTAAAGCAGAAAAACATTGTTGTGCATTTCTGTGGCTTCGCTAATTCAACGTTGCCCGTAAACTAAACCCAAAGTTACTGTACGAAGTATTGAAACTTTGCGATGTGTAAGGCTTAGTAACATTAGAATCATAAAACAACTTGATGTTAAAACGTTGGTTTAAACTGTAATCCACGCTTGGTCTTAGGGCGATATTCTTTGCACCAGATGATACCTCAGCTTCCGCAATATCGGCCCGATAAATAACAGTCTTGTTATCACGAACAGCAACATCAAGCTTAAAATCCATGTTGTTGTTCATACGCAGTTGCCTGAACATGCCAAATGGAAACCTGAATTTGTTTGTGCGATACCCCAATCCGAAAACCATGTTGTTTTCGGAAAGTTGAGCCAGCTGACTATTTGCCAAACTCAAACCTAGTAACCTGCTTCGCCCAATTTCAAAGTTGGCAGTCAGGTTATTTTTCAAACGGGTATCTATGCCAATCAGCGGCGAAAACTGCTCTGTGATCGCTATTTGCGAATATTGATATTGCGGTAGGAAATTATTGTTCAAATCCCTGCTGCTCACATCACCGTTCGTTTCTTGATACTGTTGAAGTGAATTGAATCCGTTTACGGTGTACGTAGCACCGTAAGAGTGCCTGATGTCAATGGATTTAAACGTCTCCTGTATAAACGCCAACTTTGAGAGCCCACCATAATTAATCCTCCAATTTGGCAATGGTATCTTAGGGAAAGACCTTAGGCCAACGGAAGATGCATCTTTTCCAGCATAAGCGGCAAGAAAAGAGGCAACAACCACATCCTGGGCGTTCTTGTCGTAGCCATCTGCAAAGGAGCCACTTCCAGTACCAGAGTTAATGTTATCAGCCCCAAGCCGCTGTGACACTACTGGACGGTTTGCCATAAATTGGTTGTATAACTTAGAAACCGTAGTCCCATTCTTGTCAGTGAAAGCAGTTCCGATCGCAATGAATGAAATGTTATAGTCACCGGTTGTATACGGGCTCAAATTCTCGAAGTCTTGTGAAATGCTGTTGTACCTGAAGTTTGATGAGTAGTTCAATGTCCTGTTCCGGTTCGCGGTTAATGTGATCCTCAAATCTCTTATCGGTTCAACGGTACTTGTCAAGCTTAAATCTTCCCTCAAGGTGTTCACATACAATTGTGATTGTAGGGTATCCCTGCTTAGCCAGCCGTTCTGCAAGGCACGTTCACGTATGTCTTGCTGACTGCCTAAAACAAAGCCCCAGCCCGGCGCACCTGTATTGGCATCAATTCCTAAGTAATTTGAGTTCGGCAGGTAACCTGGCAAAAACGTGCCCTTAGTCTGGGTAAAGGCGCCGTTGACTGTCTTTACACTTGTTAATAAACCTACGAAGAACCCTGCAGCACCAGGAGCTGATGCATTGCTGTTGCGCTTAATAAAGCCAAACTTATTGTATAAGCCGGTTAGGTTTAAAGTCGGATTAATCTGGATGTTTCTCGAATTCTGGATTGTATTGCCAAGGTTAATATTCGGATCCCTCAAAGTAGACAATGGCTCGGTCTGCCAGTTGAAGTTGGTTCCGTATCGGGTAGCCACGTTGAGCCAGTCAAATCCAGGAATCTTGTTCAAAGGCAGGTTATACGTAATGTTCAGATCATGGTTATAGTCTGTTGTTCTACCAAGACGCTTCAAATTCTGCCAAAGCGTATCTGTTCTTAGACCATTGATTCTACCATCTGGTTCATCGATGATCGAGTAATTCGTTGCATCAAAATCAAGTGTTAGGGAGCGCGTTAAATTCCATGAAATCCCATATACTCGTGTTACCAGAAAGTTCTTATTGAAAGTTGTATTTACAGGTATGGAGTTTACCGGATCATTGTTCCTCAAACTGTTTTCCGCATAATAGCGATCAAAGTCTATCCTGAAGTTGATCGAACTCGGCAGTAAACTGAAATTGATGTCTCTAAGCAAAGCAAGGGTATTCGCCTTAATTACTTTATCAAAAGGATGATAGTTCCTCGCTTGTGCAGCGTACCTGTACTCCAGTGAAGCCCGGTAAGTTTGTTGTATGTTGTTCTCATTGATAAAATCGCGGTGGTAGAACTTTGTATACGCATAGCTTGCGTTGAAGTTCTCGATGTCCCACAATCGTGTTTTCTTTTCCGAATTAATTTTTTCTTTATGAACGTTTGTAAAATTAATGCTGTTTCGCGGTGTATAATCCTGCGCGTAGTTCAAAATAGCCTTTTTCTCTGCTTTGCTGGCGGCTTC
>JAQBOT010000161.1 GCA_028287885.1 Pedobacter sp. | reverse complement strand
ACGCGGCTAAGTACACAAAAAGCAGCAATTAACCTGGGCATGACTGTGATGGTGATGAATATGGACAAAGATGGCTGGGCATTGGAAACCAGGGACGGTGTTGTGATGAACGGTAGTACGGTGGAGCACATCCGTGAAGCTGCAGCTGTGATGGGTCAGTACTGCGATATTTTGGGTTTAAGGTCCTTTCCAAAGCTGATTGACCGGGAAGAAGATTACAATGAGGATTTCTTTAAGAAGTTTATAGAGTTCTGCGGGGTGCCTGTTGTAAGTCTGGAGAGCGCAACCAGGCATCCATTACAAAGTTTTGCAGACTTGGTAACCATAAAAGAGACTTGGAAAGGTGTTGGGAAACCTAAGGTTGTATTGGCCTGGGCACCACATGTTAAAGCCTTGCCACAAGCTGTTCCAAATTCATTTGCAGAATGGATGTGTAAGGCACAGGAACTTGACATGGTTGATTTTACGATTGTACAGCCTGAAGGATATGAGCTAAGTGAGGCTTTTACCGCGGGTGCAACCATCGAACACAATTTAGAGGAGGCTCTGGCTGACGCGGATTACATCTATGTAAAAAACTGGTCGAGCTATAAAGAATATGGAAAGATCCTTCCATTTCCAGAGGGCTGGATGTTAAACAATGAGAAATTAAAGCTTACCAATGATGCAAAAGTTATGCATTGTTTGCCAGTAAGGCGTGATTTGGAACTGTCTTCGGAGATCTTAGACGGACCCAACTCATTGGTGATTCAAGAAGCAGGCAACCGTTTGTGGGCGGCTCAAGCCGTTTTGAAGAAGCTTTTACAAGATATAAAACCTTAACACTAAAGCCATGAAGCCACTGACCATTGTGAAAATAGGGGGTAATGTGATCGACAACTCGGAGAATCTGCATTACTTTCTAGAAGATTTTTCTGCCTTGGCAGGGGATAAGATCCTGGTTCATGGTGGAGGAAAAGTTGCTACGGACCTGGGTATATCCATGGGCGTGGAAGCAAAGATGGTAGATGGCAGGAGGATCACAGATATCCATACCTTGCGCATCGTAACGATGGCTTATGCAGGTTTGATCAATAAGAATATCGTCGCTCAGTTACAGGCTCGGAGCTGCAATGCGATCGGCTTAACCGGGGCTGATGGGAATACCATTAAGGCGGTTAAGCGGCCAGTTAAGACCATTGACTACGGCTTTGTGGGCGATCTGGATGAAAATTCTATCGGTGTTGGCACAATAAACAAGTTGCTTGAAGCGGACTTGGTCCCTGTATTTTGTGCCATCACACACGATGGCGATACGCAGCTGTTAAATACGAATGCAGACACGGTGGCTTCGGCAATTGCGGTAGCCATGTCTGCTGTTTACGATACCACATTAATGTATTGCTTTGAAAAAAGAGGCGTATTGCGGGATGTGGAAGACGACAATTCGATTGTCTCAGAAATCCGCATGGATGAATTTGAAAGTTTACAGGCCGAGGGCGTTGTTTCAGGCGGAATGATCCCTAAATTGCATAATGCCTTTGAAGCTATAAAAAGCGGCGTGAAAGAAGTTTATATCGGCCATGCCGACGAACTGCTTAAAGCGTCTGAAAATAAGGGAACCCGATTAATTAAATAGATATGGCAGAATTCAGTGGTAACATCGCGATCTTAGGAAGTGGAAATATTGGTACTTCATTGGCAAAGGGACTTGTTAAGTCTAATTTCTCGAGCCCCGGGCAGATCAGTTTAACCAGGCGCAATATTGATGCATTAAGTGTTTTTTCTGAGCAGGGCTTTGATGTATCTGTAGATAATGCAGCGGTTGTTGCAAAGGCAGACATTATCGTATTATCGGTTTTACCGCAGCAGTTAAATAGTTTGCTGGAACAGATTAGTGGCGTTATTGATGTGAATAAACATCTGGTCATTTCTGTCGCTTCAGGAGTTAGTTGCGCGGATATCCGCGCTAAGCTTTCGCCTGGATTGCAGGTGGTACGGGCAATGCCGAATACGGCAATTGCTATTGGACAATCAATGACCTGTGTAGCTACCGACAATGCAGAGGATACAAATCTTCAGCAGGTTATTCGGATGTTTGAAACTGTAGGATCTGCGGTGAAGATCAATGAAGACCTAATGACTTCTGCAACGGCATTATGTGCGTGTGGAATTGCGTTTTTCCTTCGTGCAATCCGTGCTGCATCTCAAGGTGGTGTAGAGATCGGTTTCCATGCGGAAGATGCCCTGAAAATGGCAGTGCAAACGGCCAAAGGTGCTGCTGATCTGTTGTTGCAGATGCAATCCCATCCGGAGCAGGAAATTGACAAGGTTACGTCTCCAAAAGGTTGTACCATTGCTGGCTTGAACGAAATGGAACATAACGGATTTAGTTCATCGTTGATAAAAGGCATAAAACTGTCTGCGACTAAGGCCGGCGAGTTGTATAAAAAAGAATAACTTATGATGGAAAAACTGCAGAATGATGCTGTTTCGTTATTGAAGTTGTTGATTGCCACGCCATCCTTCAGTAAAGAAGAAGAAAATACAGCAAATGTGATTACTGATTTTCTGAATAGCAGAGGTGTTCAGACACATCATAAAGGCAACAATGTCTGGGCGTATAATCAGTATTTTGATGCTGGTAAGCCAACCCTGCTTCTCAATTCACACCACGATACCGTAAAGCCAAACTCTGGATACACACGAGATCCATATAGTCCGGATGTGGTAGATGGAAGGCTTTATGGCCTTGGTAGCAACGATGCGGGGGGATGCCTGGTATCATTAATTGCTGCTTTCCTATATTTTCACGCTTCAGAAAATCTGACTTACAACATCTGCCTGGCTGCCACTGCGGAAGAAGAGATTTCAGGAACCAACGGGCTTGAATGTATACTACCGGAATTAGGAACCCTTGATTTTGCTATTGTTGGCGAGCCGACATTGATGAACCTTGCGATCGCTGAGCGCGGATTGATGGTACTTGATTGTACGGCACATGGAAAGGCCGGTCATGCAGCACGTGAAGAAGGCGATAATGCCATTTACAAGGCGCTGAAAGATATCGAATGGTTTAAAAGTTACCGGTTTCCTAAGGTTTCAGAACTGTTTGGCCCTTTGAAGATGTCGGTAACGATTATCAATGCAGGTTCTCAGCACAATGTAGTGCCTGCCGAGTGCACATTTACAGTTGATGTACGGGTTACGGATGCCTACACAAATGAAGAGGTACTTGCTACAATTAAGTCGAATGTGGGCTGCGATGTTGAGCCGAGATCCACGCGTTTGAAGCCTTCTTCGATCGATAAATCACATTCGATCGTTGTATCTGGTCTTTCTCTTGGCAGAACAACTTATGGGTCGCCTACAACTTCTGACCAGGCATTGCTTAGTATACCTTCTGTTAAAGTTGGCCCGGGTGATTCTGCTCGTTCACATATGGCAGACGAATATGTCTATGTGGATGAAGTATTTGAGGGTGTACGTTTGTACATAGAGCTGCTGAAGCCGGTGATTCAAAGGCGGTAGCAATGACATGCATTCACCACCAGTCACCTATTTACTTAGCTGCACATTTCCATAGTTATTATGCTATTTTTGCAGAAAGCTTTACAATTCGTGATGCCTGTAAAGAATTATAATTGCTAGCAACAACTGTCGATAGGGCTGTACTGCCCAATATAGCCTTTGGTTGTTCAGCTAAATAAACAATAAACAGAATGAAAATCTGGCAAAAGAACGTAGACGTTAACAAGGACATTGAAACCTTTACAGTAGGACAAGACCGGGAATTGGATCTGCAAATGGCAGCATTTGATGTACTTGGTTCATTGGCCCATGTAGAGATGCTTGAAAGTATTGGCTTATTAAGCAGCGACGAACTAGACAGCATTCAAGTTGAGTTGAAAAACATCTACAAGGAAATAGAAGCTGGTGAATTTGTTATCGAAGATGCGGTTGAGGATGTACACTCCCAAGTGGAGTGGCTTTTGACACAACGTATTGGAGAAGCTGGCAAGAAGATTCATAGTGGCCGCTCCCGCAACGACCAGGTTCTTGTGGACTTAAAATTGTTTTTTCGTCACCGCATTGAAGAAATGGTTGGAAACACGGAGTCGTTGTTTACACAATTGATTACCTTAAGTAACGCCCACAAAGACAAGCTTTTACCTGGATATACGCACCTTCAGATCGCGATGCCTTCTTCATTTGGCCTTTGGTTTGGAGCTTACGCAGAAAGCCTGGTCGACGATTTAGAGCTGATGCTTGCGGCATGGAAGATCTGCAACAAGAATCCACTGGGCTCTGCTGCAGGCTATGGATCGTCTTTTCCATTAAACCGGACCATGACAACCGAGCTTTTGGGCTTCGAAAGTTTGAATTACAACGTGGTTTACGCACAGATGGGCAGGGGGAAAACGGAACGTATCCTTGCACAAGCGATGTCTTCTATTGCTGCAACGCTTGCGAAGTTGTCCATGGATGTATGCCTGTTTATAAATCAGAACTTTGCTTTCATCAGCTTCCCTGCAGAATTGACGACAGGATCGAGCATTATGCCGCATAAAAAGAACCCTGATGTATTTGAGCTTATCCGCTCCAGATGCAATAAGATTCAGGCATTGCCGAACGAGATCGCCATGATGACGACCAATTTGCCTTCCGGATACCACAGGGATTTGCAATTGCTTAAAGAAAGTCTGTTTCCCGCGATGAATTCTTTGAACGAATGCCTGGAGATGGCAACGTATATGTTACAGCATATTGAACTTAAAGACAACATTTTATCGGACAAAAAGTATGCATACTTGTTTAGCGTAGAGGTTGTGAATGCCCTTGCATTAAAAGGAATTCCATTTAGGGAGGCCTATAAAGTGGTAGGGGAGACGATTGAAAACGGAACTTTCAATCCGGAAACAACCATAAATCATACACACGAAGGAAGCATCGGAAATCTCTGCAACACTGAAATTGCGGGCATGATGGCCGATGTACGTGGCCAGTTTAATTTTGAGAAAGTAAAAGAGGCCATCACTAAGTTGTTGGCCTAGTATTAAATATATAAATCAGAAATAATGAATGTATCCTTATTAGCGAATTCACTTGTTGGCTCAGAAATCATTAAGATCGGAAACGAAGTTAATGAGATGAAGCGGAAGGGCGCGCAGATTTCAAACCTGACCATTGGTGACTTTGATCCTTCAATATATCCAATTCCTGATGAATTGAAGGAGGCTATTGTTACAGCTTATAACGAACATCAAACAAATTACCCTCCGGCAGACGGCGTATTGGCATTGCGAGAGACGGTTTCAGGTGTTTTAAAAAGCCGTTATGCATTAGAATACAATGCAAATGAGATATTGGTTAGCGGTGGATCCAGACCACTTATCTACGCAACATACCTTGCCCTGATAGATCCAGGTGATAAAGTGGTGTACCCGGCACCGAGCTGGAACAACAACCACTATTGTGTTTTGTCGTCTGCGAATGGTGTAGCTGTAGAGACTAGCGTTGAGAATAACTTTATGCCTACCGGAGATCAGTTGAAGCCTCATTTAAAAGGCGCAACTTTACTTGCTCTATGCTCTCCATTGAACCCCACAGGAACGATGTTCAGTGCGGAACAGCTGTTAGAAATCTGTGACCTTGTACTGGCAGAAAACAAATCGAGATCTGCGGATGAGAAGCCATTGTACATCATGTACGATCAAATTTATTCCCTACTTACTTTCGGAAAAGAACATGTAAATCCAATTAGTTTGAGACCTGAGCTAAGAGATTATGTAATATATATCGATGGGATTTCTAAAGCGCTTGCGGCAACCGGTGTACGTGTTGGTTGGGCTTTCGGACCTGAAGTAATCATTTCTAAAATGAAGTCTTTGTTGGGACATATTGGCGCTTGGGCACCGAAAGCGGAACAGGTGGCTGTTGCCAAGTACTTCAGAGATGAGGCACAGGTGGACACTTTCTTAAAGGAGTTTAAGGGGGCTGTGCAAAAGAGTTTGGATACCTTATATAATGGCTTCCAGGAGATGAAGAAAGAAGGTTTTAATGTGGATGCCGTGGTGCCGATGGGCGCGATTTACCTGACTTTAAAGATCGACTACATTGGGAAGACTACGCCAGCTGGTGATCTGTTAAAGAACAGTGCAGATTTGAACTTTTACCTGATTCATGAAGCGCAAACTGCTTTGGTTCCTTTTTCCGCGTTTGGAAATGATGAAAGCGTAGCTTGGTTCAGGGCTTCGGTTGGGGGTTGTTCACTTGAAGATGTCTATGCAATGCTGCCGAAGATTAAGACGGCTTTAAGCAAGTTGAAGTAATCTCGGATACAAGCAAGGTTCATAGACAATTAAAGACAAGCCAGTTGAAATAAAGTTAGCGGCAAAAGAGGTACAAAAAGAAAAAGGCGACCAATGGTCGCCTTTTTCTTTTTGTATTCAATGTTTGGTTTACGTAAGCTAGCACTCGTATTAAGAAGCTTGTTTTACTTAAACTCTGATGTTTTATGGAAAACAATGTCCGGGTAGTCACGCATGGTCATGTTGATCATAAATTCATTATCCGCAAGGAATACCGGATTCCCATCTTTATCTACTGCGATATGCTGTTGTTTCCTCTTTAGGAACTCTTCAAGCTTCTTTTTATCTGTTGAAGTAACCCAGTTTGAACGACCATAAGTTAAGGTGCGGAAAAACGCCTTTGCGCCATACTCATGCTCTAGACGAAAGGCAATAACCTCAAACTGCAGTTCGCCTACAGCGCCAATGATCTTCCTATTACCGGGCTGCTGAACGAAAAGCTGTGCGACACCTTCTTCGGTTAGTTGTTGTAAGCCTTTCTCAAGCTGTTTTGTCCTTAGCGGATCACGATTCTCTACTTCCTTGAATATTTCAGGAGAGAAGCTTGGAATGCCTTTAAACTGGAGCTTTTCTCCTTCTGTAAGCGTGTCTCCAATTTTAAAATTTCCACTGTCATATAATCCGACAACATCGCCAGGCCAGGCCTCTTCTACGATACTTTTCTCATTGGCCATGAAGTCCATTGGATTGGAGAACTTAAGCTTTTTATCCTGACGGGAATGATAGTAGAACTTATTGCGCTCAAACTTACCCGAGCAGATTCTAAGAAAAGCGATACGGTCACGGTGTTTCGGGTCTAAATTCGCATGAATTTTAAACACAAACCCACTGAAGTTCTTTTCATCTACAGACACAATACGCTGTTCTGCTTCCCTGCTTTTTGGACTCGGGGCGATCTGAATAAAAGTGTCAAGGAGTTCCTTGATGCCGAAGTTATTGATCGCGCTTCCAAAGAACACCGGAGCAAGGAGTCCTTCTCTGTACATGTTGTCATCCAGGCTTCCGTATACGCCTTCTACAAGTTCCAGATCTGTTTTCAGTCCATCAAGTTCCGCTGGCTTTAAGAAGTTCGTCAGGTTGTCGTCGTCTAAGTCGTTAACTTCGATAACAGGTTCGCTGATCTTGCTTTTATCAGATTCGAAGAGATTTAAATGTTTGTTATAGATGCTGTAAACGCCTTTGAAGGTGTGTCCCTGTCCAATTGGCCAGGACAGTGGGCAAAGGCTAATGTTTAGCTTACTTTCAATTTCATCAAGCAGGTCGAACGCATCTTTACCTTCCCGGTCCATCTTGTTGATGAAAATAATTACCGGTGTATTCCGCATGCGACATACACCCATTAACTTCTCGGTTTGTTCCTCAACACCCTTTACACAGTCTACAACAAGAATTACGCTGTCGACGGCCGATAAGGTTCTATAGGTATCCTCGGCAAAGTCTTTGTGTCCGGGTGTGTCTAATATGTTGATGCGTTTGTCTTGATATTCAAAACCCATCACTGAGGTTGCAACCGAAATACCACGCTGTTTCTCAATTTCCATGAAATCGGAGGTGTTACTCTGGTTGGCTTTGTTCCTTTTCACCGCGCCCGCTGTATTAATGGCACCTCCGAAGAGCAGGAACTTTTCAGTAAGTGTAGTCTTACCGGCATCGGGGTGACTTATAATGGCAAATGTTTTTCTTTTTTCTATTTCTGGGTGGATCATAAAGGATTACGCCTATTTTCTGATGAGGGTGCAAAGATAAATATAATATATAAAAGAAAAACCGGCCATTGAAGCCGGTTTCTCATTCTAATGCTATTATCGCTAAGTGACTAACCTCTGCCGCCGCCTCTGCTTGCACGACCGCCACCACTTGAACGTGATGCATCGGAAGCTCCACCATTACCTGTTTCCATTCTCTGAGGAGCGGAAACCCGTTCGGTACGTTGCGGCTGTGAAGGCGCTTCCTGTCTTTGCTGACGCTGTTGCTGCTGCTGTTGTTGCTGTTGCTGTCTTTGTTGGTCATACTGCTGACGTTGGCGGGCCTGCTCTTCGCCTCTTTGCTGCGCTTGTTGCTGACGCTGTTGATCATACTGTTGACGTTGGCGGTTCTGCTCTTCGCTTCTTTGCTGCGCTTGTTGCTGCCGTTGATCATTCTGCTGACGCTGTTGGTCATATTGCTGACGTTGGCGGTTCTGCTCTTCGCCTCTTTGCTGCGCTTGTTGCTGACGTTGCTGATCAATCTGTTGACGTTGCTGATTGTTTTGCTGACGCTGTTGATCATATTGCTGACGTTGACGATTCTGCTCTTGGCCTCTTTGCTGCGCTTGTTGCTGACGTTGTTGATCGTACTGCTGACGTTGTTGCTCAGTTTGTCTGCCCTGCTGGTCTACCTGGCCACGGCCTGTAGTAGTCCTCGCACCATTATCTCTGCTACCGATACTCCGGTTGCTGCGGTCAACATTTGTATTCTCACGTCCGTTCTGTGGCCTTTCCATCCGGTTGCCAGATCTATCATTCCCGTTGTAATTTCCTCCGTTCGACCTACCGTCGTTGTTCGCTCCATTACGGTTGCCCGGATTGTTGCGTACATAACTTCCATGATCACCTACGTTCCTTGGTGCCGCATTGCGGTTATCTGAACCACGGGTTGGACGAGGATTGTATATGTTTATGGTATTGTTTGAAATCCGGCTTCTGCCAGGTCTGTCTGTACGATTGATGTTGTAAACACGAACATCGCGGTTGGTCACTCTACGAATCTCGTCTCTGCCCGGGCCAGTGTAGTACCTATTCCGGTTGTGTACGTAAACATTATTAATGATGATGGTATTCCTTAGGTAACCATTATTTCTGTTCCAATTGTACCTTGGATACCGATCATAGTAAATATTACTTTGAGGGATGAACACCCACCAGAAGCTCGGAATATTAAACCCAACATTAATATTTAAGCTTGGACCAAGCGGTGCCCAGCCATAATAGCCACCGCCACTACGCCAATTTACCCAAGCTGGTCCCCAAGTTGTATCTGGAATCCACAACCATTGATTATAACGGTCCGTTACCCATCGTCCATAATGGAATGGTGCCCAGCCCCAGTCGTAATCACTTACCCAGGTATTGCCGTACTCAGTCATTGCCCAATGGCCATTAGAATAATAAGGTCTGAAATCATCTTGGTCTACATCAGGCCTCCATACGTAACCGTATTCAGAATCCTGGATCCATGTACCATAAGGTGACAATTCATCGTAGAAGGTCTGTAACGAGATATCCTCGTCCTGTGCAAAGACTTTCTGATTGATTCCGGTGAGAAGGAGCATGAGCCCCAGCACAATAGCCGGAAATTTGATCATGTTTTTCATTTGATGTTTGATTTGTGTGTGTATGTTGATTTTACCTAAAATCCATATATAAGAGCATTCAGAGAGGCTAATAGTTTAATTGATTTTAAAATAATTAACCATCAGAGGGAGAGGGCTTCATGACATTCAGGGCTAAATTTCCCCTCCGGTATATACTTGGTTTCTTACTAAATACAATTTAAGCAATGTTTTAAACCCAACCAACAGGTATTCAGGCTTATGACGAAATAATTATACTTAAAATGCCTGATTTTCTTTTTACCGGCAGATATTCTCTTCCTTTGTAATATAACAACAATCATGCAAAAAGGCGTTTTATTCTTAATCCCGGTCCCCCTGGCAGACAGTGCTGCACAGAAATCTTTTACTCCATACGTAACAGAGGTAATCAATTCTTTGAACACATATATTGTAGAAAATGAAAAAACTGCACGTAAGTTCCTTAAAGAAGCTGGTTTAAAGATCGCGCAGAGCGAGTTGGTCATCCACGATTACGGTAAACATAAGCGCGGGCAGTCGCTGGTTCCTTTTTTTAAAGAACTCATGACCGGCAAAGATGTTGGCTTAATGAGTGAGGCGGGTTGCCCAGGCGTGGCAGATCCAGGTGCTGAAGTTGTGGCTGAAGCCCACAAACGTGGGATCAAGGTTGTACCCTTGGTTGGTCCCAATTCCATTTTGCTTGCGCTAATGGCCTCTGGGTTCAACGGACAAAGTTTTACCTTTCACGGTTACCTTCCAATAGACAAAGTGGAGCGTGCTAAGCGGATCAAAGAGTTGGAGCAGCTTGCACAAACGAACAAGCAGACGCAAATATTCATAGAGACGCCTTTTAGAAATAATCATTTGTATGATGATATCCTAAAGAACACGGCACCTCAAACGTTACTAAGTGTGGCTTGTAACCTGACCGGAGTGGATGAGTTTGTAAAAACACAGACTATCGGACAATGGAAGCAGGAGAAAATTGACTTGCATAAGAAACCTGCAATCTTTTTATTGTACAGAGAACACTAGTCTATCACACAAGTAACACCAGTCTTTTCTATAGGAAATAGTAGCCTTTTCTATAGAAATATTAGTTTTTACTAAAAGGAACTCGAGACTCGTACAAGGAACACCAGTCTTTTACAAAGAGCACAAGTCAATACACGGAAACCAGTCTGTTTTATACAACAAACACTAGATTGTAAGGGAGCACTAATGGCTAGCGGTACATATTCTTGCTTTCAATAAAAGCAAGAACCGCATCCGGAACAAAATACTGGACATTCTTGTTTTCTTTTATCGCATTCCGGATGAAAGTTGAAGAGATCTCCATGTTTGGTGTATCCGTAATGTGAATGGAGGGATGTTCAACCCATTCCGAAATGTCAGCATCTGGCCTCGGATACACGTAAATCTTATAATTTGCAAGTAGGATCTCATAGTTCTTCCACTTCTTTAGTGAAACCAGGTTATCAGCACCCATGATCAGACAGAATTCTCTACCGGGGTACTTCTCATCCAAATGTGCCAATGTATCCACTGTATAAGAAGGCTGAGGAAGTTGAAACTCGATATCGCTTACTTTTAGGTGCTCTGAATTTTCAGTAGCAATACGGGCCATCTCCAGGCGGTCGTACATATTCGTTAGCTTCCGTTTGTCTTTGAATGGATTATGTGGGGATACGACAAGCCATACTTCGTCCATATCTGTAAAGTTCGCCATATAGTTTGCGATAATCAGATGGCCGGTATGTATCGGGTTGTATGATCCAAAAAATAAACCAACTTTCATGGTTGCAAGTAACGCTTAGCTGTTTAGGAAATCAGTAACCAACTTTTCCGCTTCTTTACAGGCGGTATCCAGGTCATAGTTTTTCAGAATAACGTCGAACTTATCTGCATACTTAAGTTCCTTCTCTGCCTTAATGAATCTTTCCTGTAACTTTTCATCACTGTCTGTACCCCTGCCACTTAGGCGTTCCTTTAATACTTCCAACGATGGTGGTTGTACGAAGATGGCCAATGCATCTTCTTCATATTTCCGCTTAAGGCGCAAGCCTCCTTCAACGTCAATATCAAAGATCACATGTTTGCCTTCATTCCAAATGCGCTCGATCTCAGAACGCAGGGTTCCATAAAACGTACCAGAGTACACTTCCTCAAACTCTACAAATTCCTGCCGTGCAACGCGGTGAAGGAAATCTTCTTTGGTTATGAAATAATAATCATCCTCGTGTATTTCGGCTCCCCTTAAATCGCGCGTAGTCGCGGAGATAGAGAAACTAAGGTTAGGGAATTTCTCTAAAAGGTGCCTTACAATGGTGGTTTTGCCAGCACCAGAGGGAGCGGAAAATATGATCAGTTTACCTTGCTTCATGTAATTGGTATAGCGTACTACAGTACGTTTAACAGTTGTTCTTTGATTTTTTCCAGCTCTTCCTTCATACCCACAACTAGTTGTTGTATATGCGCATCGTTTGCCTTTGCACCCATGGTATTGATCTCTCTGCCTATTTCTTGTGAAATAAATCCAAGTTTCTTACCATTTGCATCCTTACTTTTTAAGGTCTCGATGAAATAGTCGCAATGACTTCTCAACCGAATCTTTTCTTCGGTAATGTCAAGTTTATCGATGTAGTAGATCAATTCCTGCTCCAAGCGATTTGAATCAACGTTAATCTTACCTACATTATCTTCAAGAAACTGATTCAAACGGGCTCTGATCTGTGGAATCCGTAGCGGTTCCAACACTTCAACCTGTGCAAAAAAGTCCAGTATATTTTTAATTCTCAACTCCAGATCTGTTTTCAAAACATCACCTTCATCTGTTCTGAACTGATTAAAGTTCTTTAGTGCGGCAAGGAAAGTGGAATGAATGATATCCCATTCACCTTCGTTTAGCACTTCCTCCGTATAAGAAATCACCTCAGGCATATTCAAAACGGCAGGAAGTAAGTTGTCTGTATTGGCACCCAGGGACTTGGTTATTGCTTCAAGTTCCTTATAATATTTAGCCACGAGTTTCGCATTGATGGTCGCACCTTTCAATGTTTCTTCAGGACGTTCGATGTTGATGGTAACGCCAACTTTGCCGCGCTCGATTTCTTTACTGCAAACATTGCGTAAAGCAAGTTCTTTTTCCGAATAGGCTTTCGGTAACTTCAAATTGAGCTCTAAAAACT
>JAQBOT010000150.1 GCA_028287885.1 Pedobacter sp. | reverse complement strand
GTCTGTTGGTTTTTCTTATTCTGGCTTCCTTCCTACATAAGCGTTCAATATCAAATGACAGGGACATCTATAACATTGCCACTGACAATACTATACAGCATGACGATGATTGGCAGTATTGGCGGGGGATTGTTTCCTGTCTACTTCATTAATAAGGGGTATACACCTTACGATGGCCGGATGAAGGCGATGTTTATCATCGCTTTGTTTCCATTGGTTGTACTGGCGGCGCAGCCGCTTGGACATATATCCTTTTGGATTCCCGTTGTATTGATTGGTATAGGCGCTTCTGCTCACCAGGCATGGTCTGCAAATATATTCACGACTGTTTCTGACATGTTTCCAAAAAAATCTATTGGATCCGTCATCGGGATTGGAGGAATGGCCGGAGGCTTAGGTGGCGTTGTGGTATCTAAACTAGGAGGAGCCTTGTTTGATCATTTCAAAATGCTCGGGCATACGGAAACTGGCTATACGATTATGTTCAGCATTTGTGCCGTAGCTTATCTTATCGCATGGTGTATTATGAAAGTCTTAGTTCCAAAATATAGGCCAATAACAAATATTTAGTTATAAAGGCTGTTGGTAGTGATGTGAATTCTCTCTCATATTGCATGAGTAAGTTTGGTACATAGATGGTTTTTTTATTTATAGGTCACTTTGAATAAGCTATTAAACCCCTTGGCATCGGTTTCTATCCAGGATGTTGGATAGTTGTCAGCGCTGTATGAATACGTTTTTGTAATTTCAGAACCGATTACTGATTCTTTAATAGACTTAGTCATATTGCTGAGGGATGATAAAAACAAAGTGTTTAAGCTTTCAATAGAGATTATTTCGTTCAGTTTTACGTGCTTGCACCAGCCATTCTTTTCATCAAACGTGTAAGTAAAGACCTCTGCATTTACTCCGGTAGTGCTTATTTTTTGCAGCGCCCCTGATGGTCCATAAGTTCTTGTAGATTGACTTACAATCTGATCATCGTTGTCGTACCATGTTATCTTACTGATCTTATTATCAATATTGTATTCTATTTTATAGATCCCCGGAGGGGTTAGTATCGCTCCATTAAATTCTACCTTGTTTTGATTTGCCTGTATGACCTGGCCGTCTTTATCACGTTTATAGTAGACCGCGTAAACTTTTTGATCTTTTAAATATCGGTCATATTCTTTCAACTGGTTGTTCTCATTATACAAATACAGCTCCCTTGTTCCGTCAGAATTTTCAATCTCAGTCAGATTTCCCGTCTGCTGAAGATATTTGAAGTTGATGGTTACTTTGTCTATTTCCAGTTTGATCGGAATTAATGTTTTTTCCTCTCCTGGAACAGTAACAGGTATAGGAACAGGTACTGGAATAGGAACAGGGACTGGAACTGGTACGACTGGCACTACTTTCACCGGCGGAATAGGAGGAGTTTCCTTCTTTTTACAAGCAACAGAAAAGGCAAAAAACAGAAAAAATAATACTCGGAGCAATGTTGAACTCATATGATAATCGGCGACTGTATTGTTAACATACTCCTAATAATGTCTACTATTCTTAACAAATACTTCAGCTTTATCAAATTGTATAGGTATTTAGTTTAGTAGAAATAAAGGTTACTTTAATTGAATTGTTAATCGATTATTCTTCTTAACAATAAATCTCTATATTCATAAAATCTAAAAAGAAATTTGCTGTAGAATGTATAACAGAGGGGAAACATGTTTTAAGTTGCTGACTTTCAATACTCGAAGATTGCTGATGTTATTGTTGATTTTCCTTTCTGAAAACAAATACGTTGCAAGGCAATTACTAGTACTTTCTACTCCGAACTTTCGGATTCAAAATATCAAGTTTCCCGAACCACTTAATTGTGGTTGTGGGTTGTTGTATCTAAATAAAATTCTTCAAATAATATAAAAATCAAACATGGAGATAGTTCACCTCAGTGCAGAGTGTTACCCGGTGGCAAAAGTTGGCGGACTTGCTGATGTTGTCGGCGCCTTGCCGAAGTACCAAAACCGCCTAGGTCATATTGCGAAGGTTGTTATGCCCGCTTATGACCTGAAGTTTATGCATGAAAATGAATTTGAGGAGGTTTATGACGGTTGGGGCAAGCTAGGTAATCGCGATTTTAGTGTCCGCATCCTGCGAGAAAAGACAAACAAACTTGGTTTTGACCTTTTCTTGGTCCAAATTCCAGGCTTACTGAACCGGCCAAAAGTTTACGGCTATGCCGATGATTTAGAGCGATTCTTTGCATTTCAAGTGGCTGCATTGGATTGGATTGAACAATGGGAACATAAGCCAGACGTTATTCATTGCCACGACTACCATACCGGCTTAGTTCCGTTTATGATGAGCAATTGCGTCAGATACTGGAAATTGAATGTTGTTCCATCTGTAATAACTATCCACAACGCTGAATATCAGGGCCAGTTTGGCTTTGATAAGCTACAATATTTCCCTAGCTATGATCCATGGCATAGCAACAAATTAGAATGGGCAGGCGCTATAAATCCTTTGGCATCTGCAATTAAGTGCGCTTGGCGAGTATCCACAGTCTCACCATCTTACCTGGAAGAACTTAGCCATAAGGCAAATGGTTTAGAAGCATTACTGGCTTCTGAAAAGAGAAAGTCCAGGGGAATTTTGAACGGGATAGATACTGAAGTTTGGGATCCATCTACGGATCCAATGCTTTATAAAAAATTTAACCTTAAGACGCTTGAAAGTGGAAAACGAGCAAACAAACAGGGTATATGTTCTGTTTTCAACCTGGATCCAGACAAACCGTTGTTTACTTTCATAGGCAGGTTGGTGGGTGAGAAAGGTGCGGAATTGCTTCCTGAAATTTTTTACCACGCCTTGAACACCTACAGAGGAGAAATAAACATTCTTATTTTAGGATCCGGCGAAGCCGATGTTGAAAGAAGATTGGAGGAACTGAAGGACGGCTTTAAAGGAAATTATAACACGTATATAGGCTACAATGAGCAATTGTCCCATCAGATCTATGCAGGGGCCGATTTTCTTCTAATGCCATCCAGAGTTGAGCCTTGCGGCTTAAATCAAATGTATGCCTTAAGATATGGGACAGTGCCGATAGTGAGAAGGATTGGCGGGTTGAGGGATACAGTTAGCGACATTGGTGATGGCGGATTTGGCATTTGTCATGATCAAACAACGGTCTGGGACGTCGGCCATGCAATTGATAGAGCTTATAATTTGTATAAAAATCAAAAAGCACTAAAAGAGATTCGTAAGTTTATAATGAAGTTAGACCATTCTTGGGATAGGGCTGCCCAAGAGTATATTGATATGTACCAAATATAAAACTAAAAATATGACCGAAAGAGTATTAGGAGTAATCCTTGGCGGAGGCCAGGGATCCAGATTATCACCATTAACGCAGACCAGGTCTAAACCAGCCGTTCCAATCGGTGGAAAGTATCGTTTGGTAGATATACCAATCTCGAACTGTTTAAACTCTGGTATTCACCGCATGTTTGTTCTAACACAGTTTAATTCTGCCTCCTTAAACAAGCACATCAAGAACACCTACCATTTTAGTCATTTTAGTGATGCATTTGTAGATATTCTTGCGGCGGAACAAACTCCAGATAACCCGACTTGGTTTCAAGGTACCGCAGATGCGGTACGCCAAACAATGCATCACTTGTTAAACCATGAGTTCGAGTATGTTCTTATTTTATCCGGTGATCAGTTGTATCAAATGGATTTCAACCAGATGGTCAATGCACACATTGACAGCGGTGCGGAAGTTACGCTAGCAACAATCCCCGTTACAGCAAAGGACGGAACTGATTTTGGGATTTTGAAAGCAAATGAGGAGAATATAATCACTTCATTTACTGAAAAGCCTAACGCTCAGGTGATCCTCGATTGGGCCTCCGATACAGGTCCTGAAATGCAGGCAGAGGGTAGGAACTACCTTGCTTCAATGGGTATATACATCTTTAACAGGGATTTGCTAATTAAAATATTTGATGAGAACCCGGATCAAAAGGATTTTGGCAAGGAGATTATTCCAATGGTTTTGCAATCGTATCGGGTATTAAGTTTTCAATATGAAGGATATTGGACGGACATAGGAAATATTTCTTCCTTTTTTGAAGCGAATCTTGGCCTAACAGATGATATTCCAAAATTCAATTTGTTTGATAGCCATCAAAGCATTTTCACCAGACCAAGGATGTTACCACCATCGAAGATTTTGGGAACTACTTTGGATAAAGCGGTGATTGCAGAAGGATGCATCCTACAAGCAGATGACATCAAGCATTCGGTCATTGGAATCCGTTCAAGGATCGGGAAAGGAACCAAAATCGAAAATGCTTATATCATGGGTAGTGACCGATATCAAACACTCGAAGAAATAGAGGAGGAAAATGCAGCCGGCCACCCACTAATTGGGATTGGTGATAATTGCACAATAACGAACGCCATTCTTGATAAAAACTGCAGAATAGGTAATAACGTTACAATTACCGGTGGTTTACATTTACCAGATGGCGACTTTGACTTCTATGCCGTTAAGGATGGAATTATTGTAGTTAAAAAAGGCGCAACAATAGCAAGCGGAACAGAGATTTAAAAATGCAGTAACAATCATTGAGGCAATTTACTTTGTCTCAATGATTAACTTTGCTTAATGAAGAAAACCTTCACAGACCAACTGGGCAGAGAGGTTCACATAAACTATCCGCCTAAACGGATTATATCTCTGGTTCCATCTCAAACCGAATTATTATTCGATCTCGGACTCGATACAGAGATCATTGGCATCACCAAGTTTTGCATCCATCCTGGACCAAAAGTTCAAAGCAAAACGAAGATCGGTGGCACAAAGTCCCTTAACATAGAATTGATCAGTCGTTTAAACCCCGATCTCATCATCGGAAACAAGGAAGAGAACTCAAAGGCAGACATCGAATTGCTGATGGACTCTTATCCCGTTTGGATGAGTGACGTGACAACGTTGGAGGAGGCGAGGGCTATGATCACACAGTTCGGTGAACTTGTAAACCGACAGCCAGAGTCAGCTTACCTAAACCATTTAATTCAATCTGGATTCGCTGACCTTCAGCAATTGTCAATTCAATCCCCATTTCATAAGAAGGTTGCCTATCTCATATGGAAAGGTCCCTATATGTTTGCTGGAAGTAACACCTTTATCAATACGCTTCTGAACGTTGCGGGTTTTATCAACGTAGTGGAATCACCACGATACCCTGAACTTTCCTTGTTAGAGCTTGCACGCCTGAGTCCCGATATTGTTTTTTTATCTTCAGAGCCCTATCCATTCAAAGAAAAACACGTTACAGAAATCAAATTATTGTTGCCAAACGTTCAAGTAGTACTGGTTGACGGTGAAATGTTTTCCTGGTATGGAAGCAGACTATTAAAGTCGGTCGAGTACTTATTCCATTTGCAAAAAGCTTTTTCTTAACACGGTTTTTGAAATACAGAACGCAAAGATGGTTGTCTATGCTTCTACCGCATATAAAAGCAGTAAAATTTATCTACCTAGAAATAAATCTGTTACAGCGTATTTAGGAAAATAAACACGAAAGCCTTTTGACAATTCAAAACTATCTATATCTTTGCAGTCCTAAATAACTCCTAAATGCGGATGTGGCGTAATTGGTAGCCGCACCAGACTTAGGATCTGGCGCTTCACGG
>JAQBOT010000319.1 GCA_028287885.1 Pedobacter sp. | reverse complement strand
ATAGTTGGCTGGTTTCGGCGGTGGTCAATTCACGCGTTGTACCACTAGTAGTTCCCGAACTTGTAGTAGCAAAGCCTGTTATTGGGATTTCTACTGGTGAACTTGTTGAGTCGGATCCAGTGTCCGCACCGTGAAAGTGCATCGCTGTTGTAGTCGAATTTGGATCGCCAAGCTGCCAGGTAAGGGTATAAGAAATGGTCTTAAGATCCTTATTATATTTAACTACAGCGGTCCCGGTTCCCGTCGACGTGACTACCGGTCTTTCATTAGCACCTGATAATTGCACGTTTGCCGTCACCACAGGATCAATCGGATCGGGATTGTTGCTGCTTTTTTTACAGGCTGAAATCAGGAACAAAAACATACCGCTCACAGCCAGTAGGGAGTAAACACGGTTTAACACTAATTTTTTCATGATGATATAATTTAATTATTACCAGACCAGATGCTCCTCCCAGGACTTCTTGCGTTGACGTTAATTCGGCTAGGTTAAGCAACTCTGATATAGTTACGAGGAGGCAAAACAATTGGTTGCTTGCTATATTAATTTGACGATTATTCCAAGAGCATCAGGTGTCATATTTCATGTGTATATTTATATAAGTTTTAACAACAAGATTAAATCATCAATCATGAAATCTGAAAAGATTATCACGCCCTTTAACGGCTATGTCGCCATTGTTCTTCTGGTTCTAACTGCAGCAGTAATCGCGTATGGGGTAAGCACGCACAACTCCCTACTAATTGGCTGTTGCATACCTGTTCTTATCTTATTGCTCAGCGGACTAATGACCATCACGCCCAATAGTTCAAGGGTGCTTTTGCTGTTTGGTAAATACCGGGGAAGCGTAAAGGAAAACGGTCTGTTCTGGATAAACCCGCTATTCAGCAGGTCTACCTACTCTCTGCGTGCTCGGAACTTTGAAAGTGATAAGATTAAAGTCAATGACAAGATGGGCAATCCGATCCTGATCAGCGTGATCCTGGTTTACAGGATTCGTGATACATTCAAAGTTGCTTTTGAGGTGGATGATTATGGCACTTTCATCAAGATTCAAACAGACTCTGCAGTAAGGAAGCTTGCAGGCTCATTCCCCTATGACCATTTTGAAGATGAGACCGCTACGGTGACGTTAAGCACCAACTTCGATGATGTAAATCGTGCATTAGAAAGCGAGCTTACGGAGCGGCTTGAAATCGCCGGAATAGAGGTTGTTGAATCCCGCATTGGCTACCTGGCCTATGCTCCTGAAATTGCACATTCCATGTTAAGAAGACAGCAAGCCTCTGCAGTTGTTGCTGCAAGGCACAAGATTGTGGAAGGTGCCGTCGGAATGGTCGAAAGCGCCTTACAATTGCTCTCCGATAAGAAGATCATCGAGTTTGATGAAGACAAAAAAGCTGCTATGGTGAGTAACCTGATGGTTGTACTTTGCGGAGACAGCGAAACCAAACCTGTGATCAATACGGGTACGCTAAGTCAGTAGCTGCAACCTGCGGGCTTGGGCTAAGGGGTAGTTGTTGATCGCTGTAATCTGTTAAAAAGTAGTTTGCAAAGGAAAGCCCCAACACCACGAAGTGGAATCCCAGGGCTTTCTGATCTTTTTCTATAAACTTGGTAAACGTAAGCAACGTTAACGTTGTAAGAAAAGCGGCGTCCGACTTCTGGTGGTCCCTCATTGAAATTACACGTTTTAGCCCTACAGGGGTATTTGACAGTGCATTAACCCCTAAAATCCCAGAGCCTAGATCAAGGTAGCTTTTTACCACTTTCTTATTGAGGCCAAGCATGCCTGGTGCAAGCATCTGTACCCCGGCTAAGGCATAATCAAGTATACCGTGGATTGTTGGTGTAATTGGCTTTTTCATAGAAATCTTTGGCTATTTATTTATAATTGCAAGTTTTAAACACATTAGAAATAACGCCCCTTCGCTAATTAAGTTTTTAAAATATTGTAAACCACCGCATTACATAAAGAACAACCCCTCATGTGCTTTCATACAACTCAAAAAACAACAGCAAAAGATTTGAAGAAGTTCTTTAACCTTCCAATGATTGCTGAAGAAGAGCACACATTGTTCCATCACGTAAATGGATTTGATCACCCAAAACTTGCCGTTATTGCAAGGTATGGGGAGCTGGCGTTGCACCATTTCAGATGGGGTTTGATCCCACCTTTCATCAAGAACTTTGACGACGCTTTAAAAATTAGTCACCAGACTCTAAATGCAAAATCCGAATCTATATTCGAAAAGCCTTCCTTTCGAAACTGCATTATGAAACAGCGCTGTGTTATTCCTGTAAATGGCTTCTTCGAATGGAAACACGTGGGTAAAGACAAATTGCCATTCTTCATTCATCCCAAATCACATGAATTCTTCCTACTGGCAGGGATTTATAGTCATTGGATGGACACGCAGCACAATGAGTTGATCAATACGTTTTCTATCATCACTACGGAGGCAAATGAACTTATGGCAGATATTCACAATACTAAAAAGCGAATGCCATTGATCTTAGACCAACGAAATATGAACGATTGGATTGATGATGAACTACCGAAAACTAGCGTGATAGAGTTAATGCAAGGCTGTGACGACATTAATATGGCTGCCCATCCAGTTTCAAAGATCCTAAGCTCAAAGACGGTTAACAGCGACATTCCTGAGATCACCGAACCGGTAGACTCTTATACATTATTCTAAATACATATCAGAACAAAGGGAATGAATTTAGATATGTATGCCGACAACCAAAAATCCAATACACAGAATGACCAGCATAAGCAACAATGGCCAGATAAATTTCCACCAGGCTTTTATGCTCACATTGACCAATGCAAGAGAAGGTAAAATCAAACCAGTTGGCGTCACCATTCCCATAATACCCATTCCAAACAGGTAACTGTTAACGATCTCACGCCCTGGAACACCCGCCATCACAGCCAAAGAACCCATAATCGGCATGGTTACCACAGCCATCCCTGACGTGCTGGAAATGAACAACGTAAATACCATGAAGGCAAAGAACATTAAAATGATGAACATTGATGAGGGCATGTGACTAACCAGGTTTGCGGCGTAGAATAAGATACTGTCGCTAATGTTCCCATCGTTTAAGATGATCGTCACACCTCGTGCTGTACCAATAATAAAAGCCACAGACAGCATACCCTCAGCCCCTTTGATAAACTTTCCTATAAACTCCTTTTCGCCCATGCGGGTGATTACTGCTACAGCAATCCCAGAAGTTAAAAACAGAGCTGACATCTCTGGCAACCACCATTTTAAGAACACCACGCCGCCAACCAAGGTTAAGAAGGTCCCAAGAAAAAGCAGCAACAACAAGTTAGTTTTCAAGTCACTCTTCCCTGCAGCACCCTCCACATTCATCGCTGCAAAAGGACTTTTGACAATCCCGTCATTCTTGTACACCAAAGAAGTCTGGGGATTGCGTTTTACCTTTTGTGCATACCTGACCGTGTACCAGATGAAGATGCCAGCGGACAACACGAACATCAACAATCGCCCATATATCCCATCTGTCCAGTTTAAGCCCGCAGCATTGGAGGCGATAATGGTCGAAAATGGATTGCTAAATGACGACAAGGTGCCCAACTGTGTGCCGCCAAAGAGAACTGCAACCGGCACGATCAAGTCATAGCCAGCGGCTAAGAACAGCGGTACCATTATCGGGTAGAAAGCAAATGCTTCTTCCGCCATTCCATAGGAGGCGCCACCAAAGGCAAAAAGAAAACTTAGAATAATGATCAACCAGGCTTCCTTGCCCTTCATTCGTGCAGACAAGTTCAGCAGTCCTTTTTCCATAGCACCGGTTGCATAGAAAACATTAATGAAGCCGCCTGTAAACAAGATAAACAGGATGATATCAATCGTATCATAAATACCTTTGATTGGAGCTGTAAGTATTTCTACCGGGCCTTGCCTGTTGCTGGGTATGGTGTTGTAGGTGCCTGGAACCGATACAGGTTTACGAATACTCCCATCTTTAAACTTCTCCAGTCTAATCAGAATTTTTAAACGATAAAATGTGCCCTGCGTAAAGTGTAAAGCCTTCTCCTGCCCTTTTTA
>JAQBOT010000093.1 GCA_028287885.1 Pedobacter sp. | reverse complement strand
AATTTTTGAGCTTCTAAAATTCGCTGGTCTATACGATTAACCGCTCTGATCTCGCCAGATAGACCAACTTCTGCTGCAAAACAGTTTTTAGAGGAGATCGGAACATCTTCATGGGAAGAGATTATTGCAACTACAATTGCTAGATCTATGGCAGGGTCTTCAACCCTGATTCCGCCAGCAAGATTCAAGAACACATCCCTTGTACTTAGCTTAAAACCACATCGTTTTTCGAGTACCGCCAGAAGCATATTCATTCGTTTGGTGTCAAAGCCCGTAGCCGAGCGCTGAGGCGTTCCGTAAGCAGATGTGCTCACCAGTGCTTGGGTTTCGATTAGCATTGGTCTAACGCCCTCTAAAGTGGCTGCAATCGCCACGCCGCTCAGCTCTTCCTCCCGTTGAGAGAGCAAGATCTCTGAAGGGTTTGAAACTTCCCTTAAACCTGTGCTGTTCATGGCGTAAATGCCCAGCTCTGCTGCGGCACCAAACCTGTTTTTTATGGACCTTAGAATGCGGTAAACATGATGGCGGTCGCCTTCAAATTGAAGAACCGTGTCTACCATATGTTCCAGGATTTTAGGCCCGGCTATGGCACCATCTTTTGTGATGTGCCCGATAAGGAAGACAGGAGTATCCGTTTCCTTTGCAAACCGGAGGAGTTCTGCGGTACATTCTCTAACCTGCGACACGCTTCCTGGCGTCGACTCGATATTTGCAGAATGTAAGGTCTGTATGGAATCTACAATGATTATTTCTGGTTCCAGCTGTTCAATTTGCTTGAATATGTTCTGGGTTGATGTTTCCGTCAAGATGTAGCAGTCGGCCTTGGGCGAGTCGGTAATCCGCTCTGCGCGCATCTTGATCTGCTGTTCGCTTTCTTCTCCCGAGATATACAATACCTTTTTGCCATTAATGTTTAAGGCAAGCTGCAGCATGAGCGTGGATTTCCCAATACCTGGTTCACCACCAATCAGGGTAACGGAACCGGTTACCAGGCCACCACCGAGTACGCGGTCTAATTCCTGATCTCCGGTCGGAATTCTTTTTTCTGTAGAAGATATGATGGTACTCACCTGGCTTGGGGTACTGGAGCGGTGTGTAGAAGAACTTGTTTTCCAGGATGGCACCTTGGTGCTGGTTTTTTCTACAACTTCCTCTACCAAGGTATTCCATTCGTTACAGGATGGGCACTTGCCAAGCCATTTTGCAGATTCATATCCGCAATTCTGACAAAAATATGCTGATTTTGCTTTAGCCAATTTCTATAGGTTTTATGCTGTTAAGTTATATCTATTTGCCCGATTATCGGTTGATAGTTTGGGGTATTTACTAGAACCAGAAAGGTCGTAAAACACAGGAGGGTATCCAATTGCTTGAATACCCTCCTGGAAAATGCTTTCTTACTAAAGTTTGATTTCCTCTTCTTTTGAAGAAAGGATATGAAACTCAGTTAAGTTGTAAGATGAAATTGCTTTTATCTTAATACGCTGACCAAATTTGAAGAACCATTTCCATTGTAGGGAATAGATTCCTTTAGTAATGAATGCCTCAATATAAGGGTGCACACAAAGTGTTACATTCTTCTCGTTTTGTTCCCTTAAGATGTAGTTCAAGTTGTTTTCAATGTCATCCATCAAAACAATACTTGCTTTTATTTCTCCAGTACCACCACAAGTTGGGCATTTTTCACTGGTTACAATATTCATTTCCGGCCTTACCCGCTGGCGTGTGATCTGTACAAGGCCAAATTTACTCGGAGGTAAAATGGTGTGCTTGGCCCGATCCAGCTGCATCAGTTCACGCAGGTAATCGAACAACATTTTACGGTTTATAGGTTTGTGCATGTCGATAAAATCGATCACCACGATGCCACCCATATCCCTTAATCTAAGTTGACGGGCAATTTCTTTGGCAGCTTCCTTATTAACCTGTAAAGCATTTTCTTCCTGGTTTTCTTTGCTTGCCGTTCTGTTACCGCTGTTAACATCGATAACGTGAAGGGCTTCTGTATGCTCTACAACAAGGTAGGCACCACCAGGTAAATTAACTGTTTTACCGAATCCGTTCTTGATCTGCTTTTCTATCCCGAAATGCTCAAAAATGGGCTCTTTATGTTTGTATTGTTTAACGATCTTTTCCATTTCTGGTGAGATCTCGTGCACATAAGACTTAATGTCTTCATACAAAGTAGCATCGTTTACATAAACGTTTGTAAAGTCGGTGCTTAGTATGTCGCGGATCAGGGTGGATGTACGGTCCATTTCTCCCCAAACCCTTTTAGATGGTTCTGCATCCGGCAGTTTCTTCATGAAACTTTCCCATTTGGCTACAGAGTCCAAAAGATCTTTTTGCAATTCAGCAACGCCTTTCCCTTCAGAAACTGTTCTGATAATTACACCAAAGTTCTTTGGTTTGATACTTTCAATAATCTTTTTTAAACGATTACGTTCAGTATTGCTTTTAACTTTCTTAGAGATCGATATCACATTGGAAAATGGTACCAACACAATATATCGACCTGCGATTGAAAGATCTGAGCTTAGTCGCGGTCCTTTTGTAGAAATAGGCTCTTTTGCTATTTGTACCGGGACGATCATGTTTTTGAAAACGACTTCAGATATTTTACCAGCCTTATTAATATCAGCTTCAAGTTTTATATCATTCAGTAAATTTCCAGTAACAGATCCATTCCGCTTAATTTTTGTAAGCTTTATTAAAGACTGTACTTGGGGGCCTAAATCAAAGTAATGCAGAAATGCATCCTTTTCATAACCCACATCAACAAACGCGGCATTCAAGCCGGGCATAATTTTCTTTATACGACCTAGATAGATATCGCCAACAGCATAATTGTTGTTAATGTGTTCTTTATGAAGCTCTACAAGATGTTTGTCTTCAATCAAAGCTATGGTCACTCCAGCTGGAGTTGAATCGATAATTAATTCCTTTACCAAAAGCTATAGATTTAAAGGTATAAATACCTTATTAAACACAATGGACTAATATAAAAAACAATAGAAACAGCAATATATACCTATGAAAGATTCAAGGTATATATCACTATTTCTATCTAGTAAGAAAGGTTATTTCTTCTTATGTCTGTTTTTTCTTAAACGTTTTTTACGTTTGTGGGTTGCCATTTTATGTCTCTTTCTTTTTTTACCGCTCGGCATAATTTTGAAGTTTTAATATTTTAAATAAATCTGTTTATTATTTTTTTCCTTTAAGCTCAATCACTTTATCATCAATAAACTTGGTTAATGATGGATTGGCTGCAAGTTTTTTACTGTTTAAGTAAGCATCAATGGCCTCTTGGTTTTTACCAAGATTCTCATAGGCAGTTGCCAGATAGAAGTAGGCGTCAGGAGATGGTTTACTTTTAACAATGTCTTGAAAACGGATGATAGCTTTATCGAACTGCCCTGATTTAATTGCAAAGATTCCTAAACTCATATTTGCTCTCAAGTTTGTGGGATCTTTTTTAACTACATCAAGCAACATCGCAATACCCTGCATCGGCATTCCCATTCCATTAACAATGGTAACGCCTAAACCAGTCTTTGCTTCCAGGTTTGTAGAATCAATTGCTACGGCAGCTGTATAAGAAGCATTGGCTTTCTGTAACAACGGCATCTGGAGTGTGCTGTCAGAGTTGTTGTCGTATGCTTTCATGAATTTTCCACCAGCGGTCAACCAGCTTTCTAACGTATTCTGCTGTTTGGCTATGATTTCTAAATATAATGCACTTGGAACGGTTTGTTCTACATCGT
>JAQBOT010000057.1 GCA_028287885.1 Pedobacter sp. | reverse complement strand
AGGATTGTGGATGTTCAAATCCCAGTTTGTATGCGATTTCACTAATTGACAGATTGCTCGTGGATAAGAGTTCTTTAGATTTTTCAATTAACTTTTGATGGATGTGCTGCTGTGTATTCTGTCCTGTAATGGTTCTTAGCATATCGCTGAGGTAATGCGGAGAAACATTTAGGGGCCTGGCCAGGTGCACCACCGTCGGTAAGCCTGATAATGACGGTTGTTCACTATCAAAATACCTTGAAAGCAATGCCTCAAAGCGCAAAAGGAGATCATTGTTTGCTGTTTTACGAGTAATGAATTGTCTGCTGTAAAAGCGTTTGCTGTAATTTAACAGAAGTTCAATCTGTGAAATTAGTACTTCCTGGCTGATTTGATCGATGGAGGTGTCCAGTTCAGTTGCAATATTTTCAAACAGACCAATGATCACTTTCTTTTCTTTTTCGGAAAGGTATAATGCCTCGGCGACTGAGTAAGCAAAAAGCCATAGTTTTTAATGTTTTGCCCCAAAGGGAAACCGGTAATAAAATCAGGGTGGATGAGCAAAGTATGTCCACTATAGTCAGCCTCTGCATCCAACGCGGTGATTACTTGGTTCGGTGAGAAAAAAGACAGTCCGCCTTCGTCAAAGTCATAATAATTCTGTCCATATTTAACTTTTCCGGTAAAGGACTTTTTATAAGAAATCTTATAAAAATTGAATACCATACCTTTCTCAAGCTGTTTGGTATCCGCGTTAACCTCGCTATAATCAACCAGGCTAATTAAAGGATGAAGCGGTTTAGGTAAACCCAGAGCTCTATGTAACTCTGATATCGAGTTGAAAATGACCGGTTGTTTTGATTCTGATTTCATCATAATATTTCAAACAGCATGAAGAATATATCAATAATCTCCATGCCATGATGTTGGTTTAAACTGCAACCGATTTATATGGACTTTTCAAGTTAAGGTAGGTTGTAAGATCTATACGGTAAGCCTCTGGCCCCTGAGCAAGTCTTTTGGCGTAGAGCCGTATTGCATCATTTCCTGCCGGGTAGGTCAACTGATCTTCTCCATCTGTTGCCGCTCTATATACAACCTCTGCTATTTGGTCCGGCTCCGTAAATTCCATTAAGGTACCATCCTGAAATCCTTCCATCATTTTCGCCATTGTCGCGTCGTAGGCCCTATCTTCTGTCACCTGCATACCTTTTGTAAATTCAGTTTTTATCCCCCCTGGTGCTACGTTTTTAATTCCAATGCCAAACTGTGCCAGGTCATAAGACATACTTTCCGCAAGTCCCTGCATTGCCCACTTAGAGGCATTATAGATGGCTGATTGCGGATTAGATGTCAAACCGCAAAGTGATGTGGTATTGATGAACAAACCACCTTTTATGTTTTTAAAGTAAGGAATAAATTCCTTGATAACCCAAACCGTCCCAAAAAAGTTAGTTTCGAATTGAGCCCTGATTTGTTGCTCTGAATTGGCTTCTACCGGACCAATAAGTCCATACCCTGCGTTGTTGAACACAATGTCAATGTCTCCCAGGTTAATTGCTTTCTGCACTGTCTGACGTACCTGATCAATGTTCGTAACGTCAAGAGGCAATAATATTACATTTTCCAAGAGATTCAATTCTGTTTCTTCCTCAGGTTTGCGCATAGTTGCAATCACTTTCCATCCCTTAGCTTGAAATAATATAGCGGAGGCTTTGCCTAATCCCGTTGATGCACCAGTAATAAATATAGTTTTCATAATTTCCTTTGTTATTTACATTACAAAGGTGGGCTTAAACGGATTTAGAATATTAACCTAACAGGATCTGGTTGTAGCCAAAATGAAGATTGTTCAAAATTAGTTACCATCCTGTTGCAGTCAACTTGTAAGACCTTAGAAATCAGTAACTCTTACATCGGGTAATGAAGTAATTAATTCTGCGCCATATGCAGAACCAGGAGATTGAAATCCGATCTTATAAGAACCGTTAAGAGCACGGCTAACAATCTCCACTGCTGAAGTAGCCGTAGGCATATAACCGTCCGGCATGTCTGCCATAGACCGAACTATTGTTCCGTCTTCGCCAGTGACTTCCACAAGTAGCTTACTTCGTTCTGCGTTACGCTCTGGCTTAGATTGTCCTTCTTCGGCCCTGCCTGCCGGAAGCGCCATTTTGAAATATTCCTCAATATCAGGAATACCTGTTGATTTGAAACTAAGCACGACTGCACCGAGTGGCATTAGAGAAAAATCCTCTGGGCCGCTGCCAAGATCAAAAGCCGTAGAAGGTGATTCATCTAATTTTTTTAGTTCACCGTTTTTCCTCACTAGTATTCCTGCTGCAATGATATTGGCGCTACTGGCTACAGAGCCAGGCGTGAAGCCTCCTGAATATTTAAAAGCCGCACGCATTGCAATTGGATTTTTAACCCGTTTAGCGGTATGTACAACTAAGGGATCGTAAGTGGTAAATAATCCTGCGCCGGAAATCAACATAATACCTGCTGCTTTGGCAGCGACATCTTTGGATTCTGCAAGGCGATAAATATCAACTTCCGCGGTAATGTCAAAATAATGAACTTTAAACTTGATGCAGGCGTCCATTGCCTGATCCGCGGTTTCACTGAATGGACCCGCAATATTCAGCAATGCTGTTTTACCAGTCAGGCTTTTTTTCCATCCGTCAATATCACCGACTGAAAATACATGGTAAGCAACATTTAGTTCTGCTGCTAATGCTGCTAACTTATCTTCATTTCTGCCGGCGATTTCGAAGTCGAGGCCTCTTCGGGCGGCTTCATGAACAATCAGGTTGCCGGTAAATCCAGAAGCTCCGTAAATCAACAGTTTGGACGGCGGGGTACTTTCTAAGTCTTTCATAATATTATAATTAAAATTTTGATTGTACAATCAGTTTTGAGTCTGAAGTTGTTGCCGGGTGGCAATGTTCCTTAGCCAAAATGGATCTGGATACTGTAGCTTACCTCATATTAAAGCAGAGTCGATCCTCCGTCAATGGTATGATCTGACCCAGTGATAAATGAAGCCTCATCACTGGAAAGGAAAGCAACCAACTGGCCTATTTCTTCCGGCTTTCCAATTCGACCTATAGGAGTCAAACTAATCAGATAATCAGTCATACCTGCCAGAGTCTTATCATCCATTCCCATTTTACTGAATAACTCGGTATCAATTGCGCCAGGGCTGATCGCATTGACCCTGATTTTCCTTGGAGCCAGTTCTAAAGCTGCTGTTTTCATAATGGAATTTATTGCCGCCTTGCTTGCACTGTATACAGCTAAACCTGAACTTACTGTTGATGCTAGAACAGAGGAGAGGATTACAACAGATGCGCCGTCGTTAAGATATGGGATGAATTTATTTAAAGTAAAGAAAACACCTCTAAAGTTGACATTCATCATTTTGTCGAAGTTCTCTGGTGTTTCCAGTTCAATCGAGGAAGTTCCGGATATCCCTGCATTGATGAACAGAATATCTACTTTACCAAATTTTTGGGTAACCTCGGTTACTAAGCTGTCAATGTCCTCTAGCTTTCCCTGATCCGATAAAATGGCCTGAACACCGAGTTCCTTTGCAGCCTGTTCAATAGCCTCTTTTCTTCTTCCCGTAATGATGACGGTTGCACCCAATTCCTTAAGCAACTTCGCTGTTCCATAACCCATACCACTGTTACCGCCAGTAATGACTGCAATCTTGTTTTCAAATTTTTTCATTATCTAATATTTCAACAAAGATAGTGTTATATTAAGTATACATTTGTAAGCGGTATCACCGTGTATAGTAACTATTAGAGATGAGAAAAAACATTGAGGAAGCTACAGGAACCAAAGAGTTTGATGCTTTGCTGGACACGATTTACGTAATTGGTGGTAAGTGGAAAATGCCTATTATATTTTCGATATGTACGGGAGGTCACCAACGGTTTCGTGACATAGAACGTGGTGTAACTGGAATAACTTCGAGGATGCTCTCCCGGGAATTAAAAGAGATGGAGATGAACAAACTTATTACTAGAACTGTATACCCGGAGACCCCCGTACGAATCGAGTATGAAGTTACAGAATATTGCAAAACCCTAGTTCCGTTAATTCAATCTATGATTGACTGGGGTATGTTGCACCGACAGAAGATTAAGGAAGATTGATGCATGGGTGTGACTTTTTTTTCAGCAAATTTTCTTCGAGGCGCTTACGCAGCTCATGATTATTTGATGCCTGCGAATAGGAGATTTTTCC
>JAQBOT010000052.1 GCA_028287885.1 Pedobacter sp. | reverse complement strand
GAGGCATTAACAAAAACTATTTTGGCATTAAACTGATACGTTTGATTTGTTTCGGCATCAAGAATCTCTACACCAGTTGCACGCTTCTTATCCTTGTCGTAAAGTATTCTGGTAACAATGCTCCATGGGCGGACAGTTAGATTGCCCGTGGCCATAGCTGCAGGAAGCGTAGACGACTGTGTGCTAAAATATCCACCAAATGGACATCCTTCCCAGCATCTATCTCTAAATTGACATTTTGTGCGGCCAGGGATAGCTTCAGTTAAATTCGCCACCCGGCCTATGATCATATGACGTTGGTCATTGTAGTGCTTTTTTATTCTTGCAGCGATATCCTTTTCCACAAAGTTCATTGGAACCGGAGGCAAAAAGTGTCCATCAGGTAAATGGGCTAATCCTTCTTTTGAGCCACTTATTCCAGCAAATTTCTCTGCATAGTCATACCATGGGGCGATATCTTTATAACGGATAGGCCAGTCTATGGCCCACTGCTCTTTCGCATTTGCTTCAAAATCGAAGTCACTAAAACGGTAGCTTTGCCTGCCCCATAAAGTAGAACGTCCACCCAGTTGATAACTTCGCCACCAGGTAAATGGCTTCACTTCCGTATATGGGCTATCTTGTTCGTTTGCCCAGCAATCCATCACAGCTTCATTTGCGGCCCAGCCTCTATGTATTACCGGATAATTCTTCTGCTGCTCTTTTGTTGTTGTGCCGCGATGTTCGGCTTCCCAAGGTTGTTTTGTGCCGTATTTATAATCTTTGATGTGTTCATAGTTCCTCCCCCGCTCCAGCATAAGCGTTTTTAATCCTTTTTGGGTAAGTTCTTTTGCTGCCCAGCCTCCGCTGATTCCTGAACCGATCACTATCGCATCATACGTATTGTTCGCCATACTAATTCTCTAAGGGGGTAATTTATATTTGGTTAGCCTAATATAACGTTAAACTTTTCTTAGGCAAGTAATTTTTATGTTAATAATTAAAATGAAAGCGTTAATCCGCCATCAACTGTAATTATAGAACCGGTTATATAAGAAGCGTCGGGGCCGGCGAGAAACCAGGCTACGCCAGCAATTTCTTCTGGCATGGCGGCTCTTTTTAGCGGCAAACGTTCCGTGTCCTGATAGTTAGACTTGAACCATTCTGTATTTAGTTCGTTGATGCCATTTTCCTTTATAGACATCGGTGTATCTACAAATCCCGGGGCAATGGTATTGGCTAATATATTCCGGGGTGCCAACTCCATGGCTAATGACCGGGTTAGTTGCGTAATTGCAGCTTTTGAAACCCCATAAGCCGAACTTCCGGTTGCTACCCGTTCATGATGGATGGACGTAATGTGAATAATTCGCCCGTAATCGTTCATTAACGGGACCAATGCCCTGCATGATTTGACTGTTCCGTATAACATGACTTGTATTGAATTGTCCCAGGCAGAGAAGTCTGAATCCAGCACAGCTGAGTGTTTAGAAATGCCAATACTATTTACCAGTATATCAAAATCAGCCCAGTTGGCTATCACAAACTGCTTCAAGTTTTCTAACTGTTCATCTGAGCGGACATCAAGTTCACAGGAAAGGTGGCCTTCGCCTGGCAAAGAATTTACTACATCACTGCATTGACTTAAATTATCAGAAGCAACCAATACCCGGCATCCTTCATTGGCGAATCGCTGTGCCGTAGCTTTTCCTATTCCAGAGGAGCCGCCTAATACAATCACTTTTTTCTGCATATAAATCGTATTTATGAATCAGGTCGCCTTGTATCAATACGTGGCTCGGCCGCCTGAAAGGTCAAAAATAAATCCAGTTGAAAAACTTGCTTCCCGGGATACAATCCATGTAGAAAGTGAAGATACTTCCTCTACCGTCCCAAGTCTTTTCATAGGAATTTTTGCAGTCATGTAAGCCAGTTGCTCAGGGGCGGTACGTTCATTCATTGCGGTTTTAATAACTGCTGGCGCGATTCCATTAACAGTTATTCCAGTTTCTGCATATTCTTTACCGATCCCTTTTACCAACCCAATTACCCCAGCCTTCGTCGATGAGTAACCAGTCATGAACGGGTTGCCTTCTTTTCCGGCGATAGATGCAAACAATAAGATTCTTCCGTAATTATTTTTCTCCATTGCAATGATTGCATATTTCGTCATTAGGAAAGATCCCCGCAGATTTACCCGGTAAACCTCGTCATAATCGTCAACACTGTAATCGGTAATCTTTGTGTTTGTAGGGCCAACTATGCCAGCGGAGTTAACTACGATATCAATCTTTAAAAACTTGTGCTCGACCGCTGAAATCGCTTCTTTTACTTCATTTTCTGAGGATACATCTACTTTGTAACCAACTACTGAAAATCCTCTGTCTGTAAATTCTGACACGGTTTTATTAAGTAATTCCTCATTAATATCAAAAAGAGCTACGGTTCCTCCCTCTTCCGCTATTCGTTCCGCGATCCCTTTTCCTAAGCCTTCAGCTCCGCCAGAAATTATTGCTACCTGATTTTCAAATCTTCTCATATGGTTTGTTAAAACGGCTGTATCTTTCATATCGTAGCTAAATTTTTGTATTCAAATGCGGGCATACCTTTATACCCGGTGTTTTTCCATACGAAAACACTTCCCGCCAGCGGTTGACTCGCAAGAGCGTCCTCGCTTAGTCCTTTCTGTGCCGATGTAATATATAGGTCATTCAAATCTTCGCCACCAAATGTGCAGGAGCTTACGTTAGCTACTGGCATGGGAAGGGTAAATAGTTTTTTGCCGGACTGCGGGTCCCAACGGCTTACCTGCCATCCGCCCCAATGCGCTATCCAAAGCATACCTTCGCAATCGATGGTCATGCCATCCGGATAACCGTCAATATCCTCAATGAAAATTACAACTCGTTTATTGCGTATGAAACCGTTGATGCAGTCATAATCATAGGCAACAACAGTCATAGTAGGTGTATCGATATAATAAAAGATCTTGTGATTGGGGCTCCAAGCCATTCCATTAGAAATGGTTGTATTTTCTATTTTCTTGGTGATACCCTGGTCGGTATCCAACATATAAACGCTTCCGGCATTGGCTTTTTCATCAATATCCATTGTACCAATCCAAAGCCTGCCAGAGGGATCACACTTTCCATCATTGAAACGATTTCCTGGCAAATGAGATTCAGGGTTTGTGAAGACATCAAACTTGCCCGTTTCGCGGCAAACATATGCTAACCCAGCTTTTAATGCAGCAAGTAACCTTCCATCCTCACAAAGCGCAATGGCACCGACCATCTGATGAACATTGATCGTTTTGTGTTCATCTGTATCAGGATAATATTCATGGATCAAGCCATCGATAATATCAACATACAACAGCGATTTGGATAAGGCATCCCAAATAGGGCCCTCAGCTAGAAAACTTCTTTTATCACCTATTACTGTAACCATAATATTAATTGGAAACCTCTAGAACTTACTGCATGAACCAATCCCAGTTAAGATAATATTATAAAATTTTAAATCATAAGGACTTAGCGTAAATGTTACTGATGACCGGTGCTACTGAGCTGTTAGATTGTAGTTCATGCCTTTCTTTGAAGAGAACACCAGCTTATACCCGCCATCTGCTTTCGTAAGTACGCTTGGCGCATCAATTAACTTTACAGGTACTTTGCTTATTATAGTACAAATACCGCCTTGAAGTGACTTGATATTGGCTTTGGTTAACCTTCCATTTTGCCAGTCCATCTCAACTTCAAACCCTCCTCTTGCGCGAAGCCCGGATATGTGACCACTTTGCCATGCATCGGGAAGGGCGGGTAACAGATTTATACTGCCCTCCTGGCTTTGCAACATCATCTCAGTCATACCGGCTATTCCCGCAAAGTTTCCATCAATTTGAAAAGGCGGATGGGCATCAAAGAAGTTCGGATAGGTGCCACCAGCATCACGCATGTCAACGTCATTGGTATTGGTATACTGCAGGAGCTGGCGGATGAGCTTGTAGGCATGATTTCCATCGTTGAGCCGCGCCCACCAGTTAATCTTCCAACCACGACTCCATCCCGTTCCACCGTCGCCCC
>JAQBOT010000027.1 GCA_028287885.1 Pedobacter sp. | reverse complement strand
ATTAATAGACTTTATTTATCAGACTCTCTTGTAATGGATTAATAGCGCAAATCAATAAAAATTGTAGCACCTCTATCCTTATAGGGAAGGAAAATATGGTTGGTGGAGGGATGGTTATATTGACAATATACTTAACCAATGAGGCCAATGGAGAAGTTATGGAGAAGTTCACCTACTGCGACGTTGTCAAAAATAAAATTTAACATGAATACAATTGATGAAATTAAGATACTTGAGCAGGAACTGCAACAGGCCATGTTGGATAGTAACGTGGAAGAGTTGGATGAACTCATTTTGGATGACTTGATTTTTACGAACCACATGGGCGTTGTCTTGACAAAGAAGTCTGATCTGGATGCGCATCGTACACGAACGTTAACGATTGCTTCTTTACAAGCATCGGAACAAACTATTCGACCATTTGGTGACACAATAGTCGTATCTGTGCTGATGCATATAAGTGGAAAATATGACGGGCATTCATTCGAGGGCGCTAATAGATATACTCGTGTTTGGGTTAAATATGGGGCTTCCTGGAAAATTGCGGTGGCACATGCTAGTATATATCAACCTTAACTTCAGGACTCGGTTGTTTAATCCGTGCAGGTATTTGTTAAGCATTATAATGTGGGATTATAAATTTGATTTATTCGGTTCCGAAAAATAAATGCCGGTACATATAAGATGGTGTCAGCGAAGATAAAAATCACTAACAACATCTATTATGAAATACTAAGTAACTTCACGAAAATTTGGTACAGCAGGCATAACTTAGTGCTAATAACAACAAAGAACTTGATCACAAACAAAACTTACTTCAATTGGAGTACAGGCAAGGATTCGGCACTTGCTTTATATTACCTTTTACAGGATAGCAACTATCAGGTTACACATCTATTGACCGCAGTTAACAAGCATTATGATCGCGTGAGTATGCATGGTCTACGCAGGGAACTCATGCTGCAGCAGATCAACGCACTTGGAATCTCCTTCAGCACTATTGAACTGCCTGAGCAGCCAGGGATGATTGAGTATGAAACGCTAATGAAGGAAGCTGTGTTGCCACTGATAGAACAGGGATTTACACATGCCGCATTTGGAGATATCTTTTTGGAAGATTTGAAGTCTTACCGGGAACAACAACTTGCCGCTGTCAACTTAAAGGCAGTATTTCCTATTTGGAAACGTGACACAAAACAGTTACTCCGGGAGTTTATCAGTCTGGGCTTCAAGGCGATCCTGATTTGTGTAAATGCAAGCAAACTAGACCAATCTTTCATAGGCAGAGTCATAGATGATAAGTTCATTGACGATTTACCTGAGGATGTTGATCCTTGTGGTGAAAACGGCGAATACCATACGTTCTGCTTCGACGGGCCAATTTTTCGGAACCCGATAGCCTACAAAGCGGGTGCGATCGTGTACCGGGAATATGATGCACCATCAGGCATAGATGGGAATAGCAAATTGGGATTTTGGTTTTGTGACCTGTTCTGACACCACCGGAACAGGCCATCCAACTACTCCCTTAGACTTGCCAGTATAGTAAAAAAACAAGTTCCTTAAATTTCCTGTATTTCTTTTGCTTGGTTCACTTTGTACTTGAAAATTGTTATTGGCTATACGAACCGCAAAATAAAACAAGCCCAATGGAGGTCGAAGTACTATAGCGGATCTGAAAAACTAAACGCCCATTGGAGTTTAGCCGAAAGGAGTTTCTGATTATTTGTGGAGATCAGGTGTTCCGTATATTAAAGCCATGTTATCGGACGGATAAAATGGCTTTAAGTTGGGAGAAACGCGGTTGGACCTTCCTGAAGCTTTTAGTATGAACGAAACCTATCTACAGTGATCAATACCACATGCGTCTGCTGTGCCTGGGTTAAGCCATCCGAATTGCCTCCATCGATATTGAATAGCCACCGCCACTGTTACCTCCCGCTATGGTACTTCTGGATGTCATTCCGTCTACCGTATAGTTCGTAGAAGTTGCCAGCTGACCTGCAAGGCTGCTGCCATTGCTTACAGGCGACAGGGTCGATCAGAGAGGAAAAATTACGTCCGTTTACAGGAAGTTTCGTTAGTTCTCGGGCTGTAACTGCCGTGGAGGCGCCTAATGTTTTAATGGCATTTTTGAAATTACTTCCCTGAATACGACTTCATTCAATTCGTTGCACCGACCACGGGCTTGTCGCCTTCCATTACTTTTCCAATAATGTTTGCCTAGGTACCTTGTGCCCAGGCGGACATCGTTGATAGAAGGAACAGGGCTAAACTGGTGAGAAATGAGGCCAGTTTTGTGCTCCTTTTCAGTTTCGACATTGTAGTTATGTGAATTGATGGAAGTGAATAATTCATAGGAATTACTTTTTCTTTGTTTCCGGCAAAGCTAGAAGGGCTATGTTTCCATTTTGTTAATAAATTATCAGCTCATTAAACTACTGGTACCCAAACTCAGAGAGATACATTTGATGGTTCTTATTACCGGTAGCTGAGTTATTCATGTAATGCTCCTGGTGTTCCAAGCAGTGATCACGTTTTTGATCTTCACCGAATAACCAAAGGCAGGCGACAAAGGAAAGTGTCATTAAACACTTCTTTTTCACTTCCATCTATTTTGGGCTCAAAGTTGCCTTACCTGGAAGGTAGTTCGTTGATGATCAGCTTAAAAGCTGATTTAACTGACATATTAAAACTATATTGTAAACAAGCGCGCAGAAATTGTGGATTTAGGTGCACATTGTGGGAAATAAAACAGAATAATTCACGCCCAACTCGGAATTTTATTAAAAATGAAAATTCCTGAGACAAAAAGTTTTAAACAATATGCCTGTGCATGACGGACAAACAATAGCGAAGGTTAACAGAAGAGACGGATATTCAATCAGTCAGGTGGCTATGTTGCTGCAAATAAATAGAAGTATACCATAAATGAATAATAACTCATGAACAGAACTATAGTTTTAATTGAAAGGGACCCTTCCATCGTTGAAATACTAACGCTCATTTTGATGAATCATGGATTCAGCGTAAAATCTTTGAGGTTTCAGGAAGGCGCATTACAAACCGTCCAAGATGTAGAGCCATGTTGTATCCTGGTAGATATAATAAGCGTCACAGAAATGGGTACTAAATTGTGTCGGCAGATTAAAAGTGACTGGCGCACAATGCATATACCCATTATCGCCTTATCTACACAGATCGAGGCAAAAGGTTTGAAAGGTGTTTGGGCTGATGAGGTGATATTAAAACCTTTTGACATCAACAACGTGATTGCTGCTGTTGAAAGGCAATGGAGACTTAGCTGTGTAAACACCTCGGTATTTGAATTTGCAGATGCTGATTAGCTTCGTCTTTATCTTCGTTCCATAATGGGTGATCCGTCGGGAGAGAAGTTTAACTTACGAGGGACAGGTACAAGCTAGCATTTGTCTCAGACGCTTGTCTCCTAATCCTTAAGTAATGATTGCAAGTTAAAAAATTAGTATTAATCAGGTCGCAGTATTTTTTATTCGCGGCCTTATTTCTGTAGAAAGAGTTGGCTTATGTATAGAATGGTATATTATGTGCCTGGTAGGCCATATGAAACGATTGATTCTTATAGTTCAATTAAAATGATTGCTGAAGAAGCCATCCTTAGTAGCAGGCAAATAACTGTGGTCTGTGTGGTAGATTACCGTAATAAATCAATATATAATAAGTGTAAGTACTACGATATTCATCGGGAACTCATCGATGATCTAATATTCACGAGAAGTTAGTTCTATCAGACAAACCACGGCTTATTACCAAGTTCTTATATTCTTCAATATAAATCTTAGGAGGGTAACGGCATTAAAAAAACCCTCAAAAATGAGAGGCCCGTCTTTGTATTAAGCTACTTTGCTAGCTTATATTTGATGTTTGCAAGAGCAATCCCATTTGGATAACCATAACTGGACCTCCTCAATAATCAATGTGAACCATTGTAAAGGGTTTAGTTGCTTTAATTGCAAATAGACGCGCGCCTTCAGGGCTCTTTATCTCATTGCAACCGCTCCTTTATCGGGATCATAAATCCAATCACCGAAGTTCGCAGTTAATGAAAAAGTACGAACTTGGCTGTTTGGTGCACTGCATGTTTTCAACTTTATTATAGGTATCTCTGTGGTTCCATTTTCATCGAAACAAGCCATCATAAGTCTTCCTTTTTTGACTTTTTTGTAAGATTTTCCATACTCTAGATGTGAAATATCGACCAATTCAAAACCAAGCTTTGCTTAGGTTGTACAACTTGGAAAGAACTTTATAGACCTCGTTTTGCGCTTCAAACAAACTTTTTTTAAGAATTTATGTTTTGAAGGATTAGACCTGTCCCCGGAAGCGATGACTTCAATCATCACATAAGAATTGAAGCCCTTGAAGATTTTAACGAAGAGCTGATTGGTTACATAAGAATTGCTTATACGAATTCGTTTGATTTGGACAAGGCTTCTGGGTTAGGAATTAAAATGGATATCGTTTTGTGAAAAAACGTGTTTGGTTTGCTTATAGTTTTACGCTTACCTTAATTCTAAGTTTCATTGATGAAAGCCGGCTTAATAAGCATCTGCTTCACAGCCACTTCTCTCTGGTAAAACCTAGATTGTGAGGTGGATATGAAATGATTAGCGCTCAACTAAATATATATCTAATAAAATGAAACGTGTTTTAATATTCGGCGGCGAAGGAGAAGCCACCTCCATTGGTGCGGCAATAATCGACGCAAATAGAAGAGGAAGTACAGCATACGAATTGGCAGGATACATTAATGATACCTGCATCGGCGGTACAATGGACGACTATCCGGTACTAGGTGGCAAAGCGGATATCCCCAGGTTTATTGAAGAA
>JAQBOT010000020.1 GCA_028287885.1 Pedobacter sp. | reverse complement strand
CGGATATCCCCAGGTTTATTGAAGAAGGTTTTTATTTCATCAATACGGTCTATAAAATAGATCATCAGCAGGAAAGAGTAGCACTCTTCGAATCGCTCAACATTCCACTAGACAGGCTGGCTACTTTCGTACATCCACTCGCCTACGTAGCTCCAAATGTCAAGCTCTCGCCGGGATGTGTAATTATGCCGGGTGTGACCCTCTCCAGTGGATCGACCTTTGGCATTTGCTGCCGAGTGATGGCTGGTGCATTCATTGGTCACAATGTGCAGGTTGGCAATCATGTTTTATTTGCGGCGAACTCCTGCATCGGTTCAAATACAGTTGTGGAAGACGTCGTTTATTTCGGCTTCAACTGTACTACTAAAGGTAAACTTCACTTTGGCAAGTTCTCCGTGATCGGCTTGGGAAGTGTAGTCGTGAAACATGTAAATGCCTTTGAGGTCGTGAAAGGAAACCCAGCCACTTTCCATAGGTATGTGTACGATAAAGATGCTCTAATCGCCGCTGGCTAATGTCTACAGCTGCACTTAGATTACTTTGGCAGTCCGTATGTATTTGGAAAACCGGGCCGGCAATAATCTTTTAAAAAGAACACCTTTGACTTCCTTGCCACCAATATAAACTTCTTCTTTCCTAGCAGCAATCGCTTTAACAATCTGTTGCGCACATTCTACCGGAGACATACCGTTTTCAATGGATTCGTCGGAGCTGCCTTGTGCGAATCCGCTTGCAGTAAAGGCATTGATGGCCACATTGGTCTTGATGAAGCCCGGGCAGATCAGTGTAATGCTAATTTTTTGTTTATACACTTCAGACCGGAGCGAGTCAAAATAGCCATGCAAAGCATGTTTGGAGGCCGAATATGCACTTCGAAACGGCGTACCGAATTTCCCAACCAGACTACTGATGCAGACCACCTGCCCACCGCCCTGACTAATCATGTTCGGTATTACACCTTTGCTTAGTGCCACCGTACCCCAAAAGTTGATGTTCATGATCTTCTGTTCGGTCTCTATGGGTGTATCCAGCCCCAAGGCCCGCTGGGAAACACCGCCACAATTGATTAGCAGATCTATGTTGCCGAAAATGCGAATGGCATCAGCTGCTTTAGTAGGTAAGCTCTGCGTGTTCTCCAGGTCCAATGACAGCACATGAACCAGGGCTGGTGTTTTACAATTCCCTTTTACGCGAAACAATTCATCGCGGTTACGCGAGGAAATAATCAGTTTAGCCCCTTGTTTGCTGTATGCATAAACAAGCTGTTCACCTATTCCGGAGGATGCACCGGTGATCCATACCACTTTGTTTTTCATGAGATTTGTTTTTGTAAGAAGGACTTTGTTTTTGTAAGAAGGACAAGGATTAGTTTGAAGGACTGGCTCTTTAGTTTTAAAGCTTAAATGTGATCTTCCAGGCTCAAAAATAGTTCAGAAGCAATGTAATCTGCAAAGAATTTTCCATCTGGGGTGAGTCGGAGGATGTTGTCTTCTTGCTGCAGCCATTTACGTTCGATAAAGGGCTTGACGTTTTTAAGCGTGTCGTTAACAAAGAACTTCCCATAAACACTGGTTATTTGGTTCACATCTACACCCCACATGGTGCGAAGGGAGGTCATGATGTATTCGTTAAAGCGATCGTACTGGTCGAGTTCTTCTACCGTCTCAGCCAATTTTCCATCCGTAAGTAAACTCAAGTAGGTTGCATTGTTCGCAATGTTCAGGTAACGGTTTGTGCCATCAAATCCGTGAGCTGATGGTCCGATGCCCAGGTATGGAACACCTCGCCAGTAATTGGTATTGTGTACAGCGTATTTGCCAGGTTTAGCAAAGTTGGAGATTTCATAATGTTCAAATCCAGCCAAGCCGGTTTTATTAATTAGGGTTTCAAACTGATCGGCACTTTGCTCATCATTCAAAGGCACTTGTTTTCCCCTGCGAATTGCACTTGCAAGGGCCGTTTTGGGTTCAACCGTCAAGGAGTAAGCAGAAATATGCGGCGTCTCCAGTTCTACAGCTTTGTTGAGATTACGCAGCCATTTATCATTGGTAAGCAGGGGATAACCATAGATCAGGTCGATGCTTAGATTTTCAAAGCCGGCATCCTGACTCCGTTTAACACAGGTTTCTGCTTCTGTTGCATCGTGTGCGCGGTTCATCCAGATCAAGTCTTCATTAAAGAAAGATTGAATTCCAATGCTGAATCTGTTAATTGGAAGCCTGCGATATTCAGAGATCTTTTTAGAATCGAGATCATCCGGGTTTGCCTCCAGTGTAATTTCCGCATCATGGGCGATGGAGAAATGCTGGGTAAGGGTGTCGAAGATCTTTTGTAAGGCTGCGGCAGGTAGAACGGACGGCGTCCCTCCACCAAAGTAGATGCTCCCGATCTGCTGACCGGCCAAGCGCTCTTTCTTCATTATTATTTCTGCGCAAATTGCATCGGTCATTTCATCTACGTATTTTAATGATGTAGAGAAGTGGAAGTCGCAATAGGTACATGCTTTTTTACAGAAGGGTATGTGGATGTATATGCCGGCCATGTTTAATTTTCTAAACTCCTGCATTGAACAGGGTCAATTATTGTTGTGTGCTATTCTATGTCACGATGTCTTTTCTCTATCTTTTCCGGGCCACTAAATAGAAGTTCTGAAACAATGATGTTCTAGCTTTAGGATAATGATTACCCGGGCAACAAAGTAACGAAGTAATATTCAGCTTGTGGTGACCTTGAGATCCAAAAAGTTAAAAGCGACATTTACATTACCAGGTTAAAAAATATAACAGCAGTTTATTTACTAGCGAAGAAAAAGCTACATTGCAAGTAGACCTTTTAAAAAATTGCAAGTAGACCTTACAAAATTATGAAGCTAAACATCTTTTCAGTCGGCGGCTTTTATGCCTTATGTTTAACGGTTTTAACATTTTCCGGTATGAATGCGGGTGCACAGGAAAAGCTTAATGTAGTCGTTGCTGGTTTAAATCATGATCATATTTACTTGATTATGAACAGCTATGAAAAAGGCGAGGTAAACATTGTTGGCATCGCGGAAAGTAACCCTGATTTGATAAGCAAGTTCAGTAAAAGGTACAAACTGCCAGATTCGCTGTTCAGCAAAGACTTAACCTCGCTTCTTAAAAAGCGAAAGCCAGACGTTGTGCTGGCATATAACGCTATTAATGATCATTTGGCGGTTGTTGAAGCAGCCGCACCATTAGGGATTTCAGTAATGGTTGAAAAACCGCTGGCAACCACGGTTAAACAAGCAGAGCGCATGGCACTACTTGCAAGGAAGTATAAGATTCACTTATTGACGAACTATGAGACGACCTGGTATGCAAGTAATCAGGAAGCATATGTAAAAATTAAAACCAATAAGGAAATTGGCAAGATCAGGAAAATGGTGGCTCATGATGGCCATCAGGGACCCAAAGAAATAAATGTTAGTAAGGAGTTCTTAAGCTGGCTAACAGATCCGGTGAAAAATGGGGGAGGCGCAATTGTAGACTTCGGCTGTTATGGTGCAAACCTGATGACTTGGCTCATGGACGGACAGGCTCCGATAGCCGTTACTGCCGTCACCCGTCAGCTGAAAAAAGATGTCTACCCAAATGTTGATGACGATGCAACGATTCTATTAGAATACCCAGAAGCAACCGGCATTATTGAGGGCTCCTGGAATTGGCCATTCGCTATTAAGGACATGGAAGTATTTGGGCAAACGGGGTATATCCAAGCCCTAAACCCGACTACCCTGCGTGTTAAAGAAAAAGAAAAGGCAGCATATACTGAAGCCGCTGCAGCGACCCTTCCAGCAAACCAAAGCAATCACATCAGCTATTTATCCGCATTGTTGAAGAACGAGATTAAACCAGGGCAGGACTTATCCAGCTTAGAAAATAACCTCATCGTAGTAAAAATCTTAGAAGCAGCAAAAATATCTGCAAAGACGGGGCGCAGGGTTTTAATAAAATAAGGCTAGTGTAACTGTCAAACATGTCTCTTTTTAATACCTGATTTTCGAAAACTAGCAATCAAGCCGTAATATATCGGCCACGCTGTCGCTTTACGGAACATTCAATTGGCAAAATCGTTATTTTTGTAAAAAAAAATAGACATGGAGTTATTTAAATCTGATGAGGAAGTTGCTATTCAGCGTGAAAGCTGCCTACTCGTTAGTGCTACAATTACGGAGGTAGCAAAGATATTGAAGCCAGGTATTACCACACTGTACCTAGATGAAATGGCAGAAACATTCATCAGGGATAATGGCGCAACTCCTTCTTGCAAAGGATACCACGGTTATCCATATTCAATATGTATCTCCATTAATGAACAGGTTGTCCATGGATTTCCGGGTGAATACATATTAAAGGAAGGTGATATAGTTTCCATTGATACCGTTGTATACAAGAATGGATTTCATGGAGATCATGCTTATACTTTCGTCATAGGTGAAACGTCGAAAGAAGTTCTCGACCTAGTGCGGATCACCAAAGAATCACTCTATGCAGGAATCAAACAGGCGGTTACGAACAATCGTACCGGCGATATAGGCTATGCAATTGAGAAATATACGAATGGTAATCATGGTTATGGAGTAATACGCGATTTTGTAGGTCATGGTGTAGGCCGTGAAATGCACGAAGATCCTCAGGTTCCAAATTATGGTAAACAAGGTACCGGGAAAAAGCTTGTCGAAAACATGGTACTGGCTATTGAGCCGATGATAACCATGGGCACAAACAGAATTCATATTCTTGATGATGGATGGACTGCTGTATCAGCGGATAAATCTCCAGCCGTGCATTTTGAACACAATGTCTGCGTGAAAAAGGGCAGCCCAATCATCCTTTCAGATTTTACCCCGATTGAAGCGGCAGAAAAAGCAAACAGCAATTTAAACAGCAGTTATTATTAAACGCCTTTTCTTCATTTTGGATTTTCATTAATCACTACCTTACGGGAAATCTTAGCCATGAAAATTGCCGTATTCAGTACCTGTGTATATGATCAGGAATTCCTTACCCGTTTCAACACCCATCACGAGCTTAGCTTTTTTTCGGAGGCCTTGACTTCTAATAATGTGGTTCTTGCGAAAGGTTTTGATGCATTATGTTTGTTTGTAAACGATAAGGCTGACAGACAAATAATAAAGGATCTTAAAAATTATGGAATTGGCCTGATCCTTTTACGTTGCGCAGGGTTTAATAACATCGATGTCGAGGCTGCCGTAGAGGCAGGCATTAAGGTGCTAAGGGTGCCAGCATATTCGCCGGAGGCTGTGGCGGAACACGCCATGGCCATGGTTCTTACCTTAAACAGGAAGACGCATAAAGCTTATAATCGAATCCGGGAAGGTAATTTTTCTCTCGACAAACTGATGGGCTTTAATCTACATGGATGTAAAGTCGCCCTGATCGGTACGGGCAAGATCGGCAAGGCATTCTATAAGATTTTGAAGGGATTTGGTTGTAAGGTGGTTGCCTATGATCCTTATCCTGATGATCCCCTGATTGCCGAAGGATTGACTTACGGTACATTGGAAGAGGCACTGTTTGATGCAGAGATCGTATCGCTCCATTGTCCGCTTTCTGAAGAAAACCACCATCTGATTAATGCCAGTACCCTTAAGCTCTTTAAAGTAGGAGCTATGCTCATCAATACGAGCAGAGGTGCGCTAATCGCAACACCTGATGTGGTTGAAGCGTTAAAAACCGGACAACTTGGTTATCTCGGCCTGGATGTGTATGAACAAGAATCCGAACTCTTTTTTCATGACCTGTCTGGAGATATTATCCAGGATGATTTGATTTCAAGATTGATTTCCTTCCCTAACGTACTAATTACCTCGCATCAGGGATTCTTTACCCGTGAAGCCATGGAACAGATTGCCAGCACCACTTTCTCTAATGCAGATGCGTTTTTGTCCGGAATGCAACTCATAAATGAGGTTAAATTTTAGTAGGCATGCTTGCTAAAATATTTTGTTGTTAAACGAGCTTTTAAAATCTGAAAGCATGGTAGTTGGTCTTTTCAAGAAAAATACTGTAACTTTTACTCCAATATGAGTCAAACTTCTCTTTCTTCGAACTCCGCCGAGATAACAAGCGTCGTAAATCCTACGACTGATCAAATGACTGATCATAAAGTTGAATATCTTTCTTCATTGACGCCTTTACGTGGTATAGCTGCTTTGCTGGTGGCCGTGTTTCATTTTGAAATGGCTGCGGCACGGTTCGTTCCTGCTGCCCAAACGATGTTTTTTGAAAGGTGTTACCTTATGGTTGATCTGTTCTTTATTATGAGTGGCTTTATCATGATGCATGTTTATAGCAGCCATTTCAAAGAGCGCATACAAGGCAATGCTTTGAAAGACTTTTTTGTTGCGCGCTTTGCAAGGATCTATCCGCTGCATCTATTTACACTGGTGTTGCTGGTTGTCATAGTGCGCTGGCTGACAAATTGGGGCAATCCACCCATTATCTTTGAACAGACATCAGACATTCTACCAAATGTATTTTTACTACAATCCTTTGGGGTTATGCATATTTATTCCTGGAATATTCCTTCCTGGAGTATAAGTGCGGAGTCGGCTGCTTACCTGCTGTTCCCTCTAATTGCACTTGGTATCAATAAGAAAAAGACGCTTTCGGTTGTCATACTAACTATACTTATCATAGCGGCATATTATTCTATTATGTACCTACTTCCGCGAGTTAACCCCATGCACCCTGAAATTCCTGTGCCCCATAATTTAAATACAACCTTTGATTATGGCTATATCCGGGGAATAGCTGGATTCGCATCTGGTATCTTGATGTATCTGCTATACCAATTGCCTGCTGTCAGGAAAGCATTCTCCTCTGATATCGCTTCTGTTTTGGTCATTGTTGCGGTAGTTCTGTCCATGCACTTCCCACTAAATGATGGAATTACAGTTTTCTTTTTCTCTATGCTTGTACTCAGCATTACCGCGAATAATGGTATGATCGCTCGTTTTTGTAAGCGGAAGACGATGCAGCTTCTGGGTGATATTTCCTTTTCCATTTACCTCATGCAGATCTTTCTACAGGAACCGTTTTCGCATAATATCTTTCTGCCAGGTACGGTAGGAATAGGAAGAGGTAAACAGAATATTGATTTTTCCAGTGGACTCCTATATTGCGTCGTCTATCTAATTTTACTCATTCTTATATCCTATGTCACGTATCAATGGGTTGAGCGTCCAAGCCGTAGATTCATAAATGGCCTCTTTCGGAAATAACAAGTATTAAAACCCAACAAATATAAATACCAACCACATTCTTCTAACGGCCTTGGAGAGCTAATTTCATACTATGAAGACACTTAGCATATTAATTTTTCTAACTGTTGTCTTATTTGCGACTGGTGTGAATGCCCAGAAAAGCCCGGGTAAAGGTGCTGAATCGGTGCCTTTAAGGTTGCGAGTTTCGGATAATAAGCGCTTTCTGGTGTATGAAGACGGCAAGCCTTTTTTCTACCTGGGGGATACTGCCTGGGAGTTGTTTCACCGGCTCAGCTTGGAAGAAGCTGCCCTGTATATGGATGATCGGAAATCCAAAGGCTTTACTGTGATACAAGCTTGTGTTCTGGCTGAACTGGATGGTTTGCATGCCCCAAACGTATATAAGCATACGCCCTTGCAAAATGATGATCCAGCTACGCCAAATGAGGCTTACTTCCAGGACATAGATAAGTTCCTTAAATTGGCAGCAAGTAAAGGATTGTATGTCGGACTTTTGCCTACCTGGGGCGATAAGGTATTCAGAAACAACTGGGGCAATGGTCCCGAAATATTTAATGCTAAGAATGCAGGTGTTTATGGCAAGTTCCTAGGTACACGTTACAAAGATCAGCGAAACATCATCTGGATTCTGGGTGGGGATAGGAATCCACGAGATTCGAACGATGTGGCAATCTGGCGTGCAATGGCCGAGGGTATTGTTGAAGGCGTTGGTGGTTACGGACGGGCAGTCATGACTTTCCACCCTGCGCCAAAGGCAGATGGTGGTTCATCTACCTGGTTCCAAAATGACCGATGGCTTGATTTCAATATGCTGCAAACCGGGCATTGTAAGAATGGAAACAACTATGAGAAAATCAGTCATGATTACAATTTAACGCCTATTAAGCCAGTATTGGATGGGGAACCCTTATATGAAGATCATCCAGTCTGCTTTGATCTTAAAAAGAATGGTTATTCAAACGCAAATGATGTCCGGAAGCTTGCGTATTGGCAGCTGTTCGCCGGGGCATTTGGCCATACCTATGGCTGCCACGCAGTCTGGCAGTTCTACGACAAAGGCCGTGAGCCGGTAAATAGCCCCGCCCGGACATGGAAGGAAGCACTCGATCTGCCAGGGGCAAGACAAATGGGCTATGTTAAGAAACTGATCTTGTCTAAACCAGTGTTAGACCGCATTCCCGACCAGGGTTTGATCGTCGGTGATAATCCTAAGGATTCATCTTATTGTAGCGCGACAAGAGCTGCAAATGGCAGCTACGCCTTCATCTATACACCCACTGGGAAAGTATTGCGGATAAAGACATCTACTTTAAAGGGCAGAAGCCTGACAATGCAATGGTACAACCCCAGGACGGGTATGTACAGCAAAAAGGAAAATCAGGTAAAAAAGCCTGAGATGTTGTTTGTTCCGACGGAAAGTGCTCAAGGACTGGACTGGGTCCTTGTACTATCTGCGGCTTTCGGGTAAATACAGTTTAACTAAGGTGGTTACAAGCTATTTCATCCTTTCATAGTAAGGTAAGCGGTCTAAAGGCACCTGGATGTCTATTGATTGCCCACCTTTGATAACCTTTCCAAGATCATCTTTCCAAAGTCCTTTCGGGAGCTTTACGCTGCGTTTGTTGCCTTTAACAACCATCGGTGCTACGAGATACTTATCGCCCAACATAAATTGGTCTTTACATTCGGCAAGTCCCTGCTGCGGAAAAGAGTATTCCATGTTGCGTAGCATAGGTTCTCCGGTTTTTGCTGTCTGTTGGGCTACCTGTAAAATATAATCGCCCATCTTCTGGTGGAAGCGCGCAATCTCCCTCGTTATTTTAAGGTTGTTTGCATTTAGAATGCGCCAGGGGGCGACGGAAAATTGCATCATGGGCATCATTGCATGTACTTGTGCGGAACGAATAATTAGCTCCTGATCGAAGTTTGCTGCATCAATATCCAAAAAAGTTGCAAATGAGCCGCCTCCAATCATGTCGGGGCAGATGTAGCTGTAGCCTAATAAACCTGCAGTGGCTGCTTGTGGAATAAGCGACTGCAGTGCTTCCCATGAATAGTCTTTATCACCTAAACGTTGTACCAATCCAGTACCGCCCATTTTCCAACTGGCTCTAAATTCATTGTAGGGAAAGTCAAGGCCAATTTCTGACCATTTCTTACATAAGTCTACTGTGGTAGCATTTTGTTCAAAAAGATCATAGGAGCCACTAAAGTAATTCATGTCCCCGGCGTCAAACTTGAAGCCATCCACGCCGTACTTTTCTTGTAATGTATGCAACTGGCTTTTGAAATGTTTTACCGCTTCAGGGTTGGTTAAATCATAAGATGCACTTACCCCATTCAACCAGATTATCATTGCGGGTGCTTTCTTGCCTTTCGCCAGGATTAGAAATCCT
>JAQBOT010000006.1 GCA_028287885.1 Pedobacter sp. | reverse complement strand
AATTGATGAGCTGGCTGTCACCGAGGATTCCCTGATGATGATATTTGGGGAACTTGCAACCAGCTAAGCACGATTTCGCGGTGTTTTTGAACGTGCACCTTTGGGAATGGCCATGCTAACCGGGCCTTACAAGATTATCGAGTTTGCGAACGACAATATGCTCAAAATCTGGGGCAAAGATGCTGCCATCATTGGCCTTCCACACCACATTGCCATCCCAGAATTGGGCGAACAAAACTTTGGAGCACTTATAGAGAAAGTTTACACCTCAGGCATCGCCTTCAAAGGTCATGAACAAAAAGCGCTAATCATACAAAATGGTGTAGTTACTAAGGGATATTACAACTTTGTCTATGAACCCATAAAAGATGATCAGGGCGTTACAAGCATATTAATCATAGCGGACGATGTGACGGAAGAAGTTCGAACTAGAAAGCAAGCAAACAGAACATCGCAGATGCTAAACATGGCTATCGAGTCAGCAGAACTTGGCACTTGGTTCTTCGATATAGAAAGCTTGGAATTTTTCCCTTCAACTAAGCTTAAATCTCTTTTTGGTTTCCAGGCCGCTGATTTGATGCCTTACACAAAAGCTGTTGACTTTATTTCTGCCGAGTACCGGCAAGAAGTCATTGAAGCCATCTCTTCAGCTTTGAAAAATGGCGAAAGGTATGACTTGGAATTTCCAATTTCTGTAAACGAAACGGGTTGCATTCGCTGGCTTAGAGCTACAGGAAACCTAAGCAAACCTGATGCGGATAAACCATCGTACTTTTCAGGAATTGTTATGGATGTAACGGCTAGAAAGCTCGACGACCAACGCAAGAACGACTTCATCGCCATGGTAAGTCATGAGCTAAAGACACCTCTTACATCCTTAAAAGCTTATGTTCAGATCCTAATTCTCAAGGCTAGTAAAGTTCAGGATGATTATGCCGTTGGTGCCTTGAATAAGGCCGAACAGCAAATTAATAAGATGACTAACCTGATAAAAGGCTTTCTCGATGTTGCAAGGCTAGAGGCAGGAAAGATTAACCTTAATATAGAAGCTTTTAACATCAGCGAGCTTATCCAAGAGGTTGTAGCAGATGCAAATGAAATTATGAGTTCGCACAAAATCATCTTCCTTCCCTGTAAAGAAATAATAGTTAATGCGGATAAAGACAAGATTGCTCAGGTAATTACAAACTTCATTAGCAATGCTGTCAAGTATTCGGCAAGGGGAAAAAACATTTTTGTCTCCTGTCAGGAACATCAAGGCATGATCCAGGTGAGCGTTAAAGATGAAGGTATCGGAATAAAGTCTCAGGACATTGATAAACTTTTCAGTCGTTTTTCTAGGCTTGAAAACAGCGACACCCAGACGATTTCTGGTTTTGGGATTGGCTTGTACCTATGCGCTGAGATCATCAAACGTCACAATGGTCAGATTTGGGTGGAAAGTGAACCAGGTGCAGGATCAACATTTCACTTTAGTATTCAACAACTTTCCACCACATAAAGGCAATTCTCCAACAATATTGTTACGTTTACGGGTTCTTATTCCGACATCTGCGTTTCAATCAATTATTTAGCTATTTTGCCTTTACAGGTCTTGAATATGAATCCGTTAAACAAGTTATTTCGTCAATCTGAAAAGAACTATATGGATCTCTTTTCATTAAGTCCGCAGCCGATGTGGGTTTATGACATTGAAACCCTATTGTTTTTGGACGTAAATACTGCAGCAATCCGGCATTATGGGTACTCGCTGGAGGAATTTTTACGTATGACGATCAAAGACATCAGACCAACGGAAGATATCGTTATCCTGGAAGAAGCATTAAAATTGACACCCACAGGCCGTACTACATTCAGCAATCACATATATCGACACCAAAAGAAAAATGGTGAAATTATCAACGTACAACTCCAAAGTAACCTTCTTGAATTTAATACAATTACAGCACGGCTTGTACTTATCCATGATATAACGGCGATAATACAGTCTGAACGGGAATTGCAAAGCTCAAAAGACGAGTTGTTGAAGAGTGAGAAACGATATAAAGCCCTTGTTCAGGAGGGATCGGATTTAACCGCTATTCTGGATCTCAACGGCAATTTCCAGTTTGCAAGCGAAAATTACACAGCCATTATCGGTCATAAGCCAGAACACCTTGTTGGTAAAAACGCCATTGACTACATACATGTCGATGATCGCAGTCGTGTAATGACGCTTTTGGGTTCTATAAGAAACGTAAAGCAGATCATTGTGGAACCTTTTCGGTTCATAGATGCCAACAATCAATGGCGATGGATTACCACAACAGCAACAAACCTGGTAGATGACCCAGCAATAATGGGCATTGTTATCAATTCAAGTGACATTACCAGCTCGATTGAGCAAAGCATGGAACTTAAACTAAGTAATGATCGCTATAAACTTGTATTAAAAGCTTCAGATGAAGCCTTTTGCGACTGGGATATTGAAAATGATGTTGTTGATTGGGGAAGCGGATTTCATGACATCTTTGGGTATGACTTGAGTGTTTACAACAATTCGCTTTTATCAGACAACATTCATGAGGACGATAAAAAAAGGGTCAGGAAAGAAGTGCAGGAAGCCATTTCAGATCCAAACAAAGAGATTTACTACTCTGAATATCGCTACTACAAAGCCAACCGTCAAATAATAAACATTCAGCACAGAGGTATCTTTTTACGGGACGAAAAGGGAAAGGCGATTCGTTCTGTTGATACATTAAAAGATATTACTGCCCATATTCAAAGAATTGAGCGAATCGAAAAGCAAAATAAGCAACTTAAACAAATTGCCTGGACACAGTCACATAACGTACGGGGACCACTTGCCAGAATACTCGCGCTTGCTGACTTGCTGGATATAGAAAACGACTTTCCTGACTGCCAGAAGCAACAGTTAAAGTATCTAATTGATTCTGCGGTTGAATTGGACGACGCAATAAAAGATATCATCAAGAAAGCGGAATAAGGCTGCTATCCAAAGCAGCTTTATTCCTACTTGTAAAATTTTTTACTGGTCTACCGACTTCAATAGAACAACTGATCTCCCAGACACTTGAATGGAAGTCGAGGCCAGATGAACAACAGAACTTTCCTTGTCATCTGCCGTATCAAGGACCTTCTCCCAAGCTGGGGCATATACATCAGATGGTAATACGTAGTCCAGTTGTTCGTGGTAGGCGTTGAAAATTACATAAAAACTATCATCAATAATTCGCTCACCCTTCATCCCTACACTATGTAAACCATGCCCATTCAGAAACACGCCCAATGACTTTGCAAAATCTTCATTCCAGTTGTGTTCCTCCATCAATCCGCCTTCAGGCAGGAACCAGGCAATATCATGAAGCTCAGTATCCTTAATTGGCTGCCCCTGAAACCAGCGCCTTCTACAAAATGATGGATGCGCCTTTTTTAAGGCAATTACACGCTGTGTAAATTTCAAGAGATCCACATCTGCGTTTTGCCAATCAATCCAGGATATCTCGTTATCCTGGCAGTACGCATTATTATTACCTTTCTGCGTTTTCCCCAATTCATCCCCCGCAACAAGCATCGGAACACCTTGCGAAAGGAATAAAGTGCTTAAGAAATTACGCTTTTGAAGATTCCTTAGCGCAATAATAGCTTCGTCATCCGTATCCCCCTCCACTCCGCAGTTCCAGGACCGATTGTGATCCTCCCCATCATTGTTGTCTTCACCATTGGCTTCATTGTGCTTTTCGTTGTATGATACCAGGTCGTGTAATGTAAAGCCGTCGTGTGCAGTAATGAAATTAATGCTGGCAGTTGGGCGTCTGTTGTCATCCTGATAAAGGTCTGGACTACCTGTAAACCGCTGTGCAAACTCCCCCAGCATGCTATCTGATCCGCGCCAGTAATCGCGAATGCAATCCCTGTATTTACCATTCCACTCCGCCCATCCTGGAGGGAAATTTCCTACCTGGTATCCTCCTTCACCGATGTCCCAAGGCTCAGCTATCAATTTCACTTGTGCAAGAACCGGATCCTGATGGATGATATGGAAGAATGCGCTTAAGCGATCCACTTCATGTAACTCTCTGGCAAGTGTAGAGGCAAGATCAAATCGAAATCCGTCAACGTGCATCTCTTGCACCCAATAACGCAGACTGTCCATCATCAACCGCAAGACATTTGGCAGATTTGCATTCAACGTATTCCCTGTGCCAGTATAATCCATATAGTACCGGCTATTGGTTTCCACTAACCTGTAATAGGTGGCGTTATCAATACCTTTGAAGGATAAGGTAGGTCCCATTTCATTGCCCTCTGCAGTGTGATTATAAACCACATCTAAAATGACCTCAATGCCGGCTTTATGCAAGGCTTTAACCATATCCTTAAATTCAGAAACCTGCCCACCCCTATGGGTGGCTGATGCATAACGTACATCAGGAGCAAAGAAACCAATGGAATTATAGCCCCAATAGTTGTTTAATCCTTTCTGTATCAAGCTATGATCATTTACAAATTGGTGCACCGGCATCAATTCGACGGTAGTCACGCCTAAGCTTTTAAGGTAGTCTATTGTTACCGGATGAGCCAATCCAGCATACGTGCCTCTAATTTCTTCTGGAATGTCGGGATGTAGCTTAGTAAAGCCCTTAACATGCAGTTCATAGATGATTGAATTATGGTAGCTTACCCGAAATCGTGTATCTCCTTCCCAATCGTAGGCCGAGTCGTCTATAACAACCGCTTTGGGAATATATGGCGCACTATCCAATTCGTTAAAACTTAGATCCTTTTCTTCAGCGTCAAAATTATATGCAAATAAAGAATCATGCCATTCCACTACCCCTGCAATTGCTTTTGCATATGGATCGATCAATACCTTATTCGCATTAAAACGATGGCCATTTTCCGGATCATATGGGCCATGCACCCGATACCCATATAATTGTCCTGGCTTTATGCCTGGAACATACCCGTGCCATACCTGATGGCTATGTTCTGGAAGAAAAATTCGCTGTGTTTCGCTAGCCCCATGCTCCGCTTCAAAAAAACATAATTCTACCGCCGTGGCATTATCTGAATGTAAAGCAAAATTTACACCTTCACCGTCCCAGGTTGCTCCTATCGGATAGGGCGTTCCTGGATATACTTTCATTTCTTCCATTAAATTGTAATTCTACCTCCAGTAACCGGAATTGTTGCTCCTGAAATATAACTTGCCTCGTCTGCAGCCAAGAACACATAGGCATAAGCTACCTCGACAGGCTGCCCGGGCCGCCCCATTGGGGTATTTTTACCAAAGTTCTCTGGCTCTGGCATTGTAGAGGGGATAAGTGGTGTCCAGATAGGTCCTGGGGCAACCGCATTCACCCGGATACCTTTTCCATTCTGCAATAATATTTGACTAAGATTTGCAGTAAAATTTTGAATAGCCGCTTTTGTCGCCGCATAATGCAACAATACAGCCGTCGGCTCATAAGCATTCACAGAGGTCGTATTAATTATATTGCTGCCCGGTTTCATGTGGGGCTCTGCAGCTTTGCACAAGTAGAACATCGCTGTGATATTCGTATCAAAGGTCTTCACCCATTCTTCCGAAGGTATTTCTTCCAGTGTTTTTCGTGACATTTGAAAGGCGGCATTGTTCACCAAAATATCAATTTGTCCGAATTCAGAAACAGCCTTGTTGATAATCTCCTTGCAGTGTGCTTCACTTCTTATGTCACCGCGAACCAATACAGCCTGTCTTCCAGCTTCACGTACAATCGCAGCGGTATCTTCGGCATCCTGATCTTCCGCTTCATCGAGATAACTGATCAATACGTCGGCACCCTCCCGGGCAAAGGCAATCGCGACTGCCTTACCTATTCCAGAATCGCCGCCTGTTATAATAGCCTTTTTACCAAGCAGCCTGCCAGAGCCTTTATAGGATTTCTCTCCATGATCAGCTAAGGGTTGCATTGCTGCTTCGGTTCCCGGTACATCCTGGCGTTGC
>JAQBOT010000480.1 GCA_028287885.1 Pedobacter sp. | reverse complement strand
AGAGTTTAAACATGATTTGTGCTTATCAAAATGTAAAAGTTATTACAGGTAAATGGCCTTCATATGGTTCAGACAGAACTGTCTCAACGAGGCCTTACTTAATTGTAAAAAATGAATTGATGGTTTTAGCGGACGAAGCGGATTTGCACTTCTCCGAAGTATGCTGATAGATTAAAAGCAACAACACATGGAATGAGGACAGGTCATCATATAACGACCAGCCAACTGTGCTGACACATGATCAAAAATACTTGAATTGGTAGAGTTAGAATTTTTCATAAGACTGAATTATTAATTGCTATTGTTCATTAATTAATACTTGTATTCTTGATCCATTAACAAGTAAGCGAGGGTACGATTGATCTAATGAACGCCACAAGGGGCATAGCAAAATATTGCGAACATTATCTTCTCTGCATTGCTGCAGACAGGAATTAGCACCTTTTTACCTATGGCGTACAGGTTGCTAAGACATCATCGGGCCTTTCCCTCAGTCTTTCTTGATAATTGAATCAGAACTATGCTGCAAATATATAATTAAATCTACAAGTTCCATAGTCTTTATATAATTAAACCACAATTCAAAGACTATACCGAAGCAAACAACCACGCTACCAGCCTTTTATTGCACCACCATTGAATGCTTTAATAGCCGCTTGGTTAACTTCTTCAGATTGGTAGGCTTTCACAAAGTTCTTCACATTTTCATCGTTCTTGTTTTCCTCACGGGATACAACGGCGTTCACATAGGGGGAACTCTTGTCTTCAACAAACAAACCGTCACGCAATGCATTTAGGCCAACAGGTGTTGCAAAGGTTGCATTGATCACTGCGATGGTCACACTTTGATCGTCAAGCGCTCTGGGCAATTGCGGCGCCTCCATCTCTACAATCTTGATCTTTTTCGGATTCCCGATTACATCCGTCAGTTTCGGAAATAAGCCTGTGCCAGCCGCCAATTTAATCAGTCCGGCTTGCTGGAGAAGTAACAATGCACGTGCACTGTTTGTAGGGTCGTTGGGAATAATGATGGTGCTTTCATCCTTAAGCTGATCAAGCTTCTTTATCTTTTTGGAGTAACCCGCAAGTGGGTAAACGAAAGTATTTCCAACGACAGCGAACTTGTATCCACGTTGCTTCGCCTGAACATCAAGGTAGGGCTTGTTTTGGTAGGCATTGGCATCAAGGTCGCCTTGGAACAGTGCCTCGTTTGGCATCACATAATCATTAAAAGCAACCAGCTCAACTTCTAAACCATACTTCTCTTTAGCCACCTTTTTGGCTGCTTCAGCAATTTGAAATTCAGGACCTGATTCTACTCCAACAACAATATGATTTGGGTCACTGCGCTTTGCTTTTCTTCCACAACCAACCAAAACTATGGTCGTTATCAATAATAAGGACAGCGAAACTTTATAGATTATATTCATTTTATCTTTTATTTATTTTCTGCGATCAACTCGCTTGGCAACATAATTTCCGGAAAACTGAATGGCAAAAACGAGCGCCACCAGCAACAATAAAACACTATTCATCACAAGGGCATCATAGCCGACATACCCATATTGGTAGCCGATTTGCCCCAGACCGCCTGCTCCCACTGCACCCCCCATGGCAGAATAACCGACAAGGGTAATTAGGGTAATGGTCGCACCATTGATGATTGACGGCAGCGCCTCTGGAAGCAGCACCTTGATAATAATTTGTAAGGGCTTTGCACCCATTGCTCTTGCTGCTTCTATTAGTCCTTGCGGAATTTCAAGTAAACTGTTCTCAACAATACGTGCAATAAATGGTGCAGCTCCGATACTTAATGGTACTATGGCCGCCTGCACGCCGATTGAAGTGCCTGCAAGTGCGCGGGTAAATGGAATCATCCAGACAATAAGGATAATAAAAGGTATCGACCGGAAGATATTCACCACAATAGAAATCCCCTGGTTCAATGGGCCGTTCTGTAATGGCTCTCCTTTACGCGTCATGAATAGTAAAACGCCCGTCGGCAATCCCAACACAAATCCAAAGAACCCCGATAAGAAGGTCATTAGAATCGTTTCAAGAGTTCCATTAAGGAGCAGCGAAATCATGGAATTAGACATAACCGACTACCTCCGTTTTAACCTGCTTACTTTCAAAAAACGTTATCAATGTACTTGTATCCTCCGGTTTGATAATAAACTCAATCAGCATCACACCGAATTTAACGCTCCCCGCGTATTCCATGCGGGCAACGATTATGTTGCAATCTATTCCAAAAGCCCGGGCAGCTTCAGAAAGAATGGGATCATTGGCAGACTCTCCGTTAAAATCAAGCCGCATAAGCGGGTTTTTGCCAGGTTCATAAGCATCAACCATCCGTTGTCTAAAACCGGCAGGTATTTCTATTTCAATAGAAGAGGCTATAAAATTCTTTGTGAGATCAGTCTGTGGATGTGCAAATATATCTGCCACCGTGCCCTGCTCTACCAGCTTGCCTCCGCTGATTACGGCAACTTCGTCGCAAATTGCTTTTACAACATTCATTTCATGCGTGATCATTAATATCGTGATGTTTAGCCGTTGGTTGATATCCTTAAGTAGTTTCAATATCGATCCTGTTGTTTCTGGATCAAGTGCGCTGGTTGCTTCATCGCAGAGTAGCACTTTAGGATTGTTTGCCAGAGAACGCGCAATTGCGACACGCTGCTTCTGCCCTCCCGAGAGACTGCTGGGATAGTCGTTTTCTTTATCCTCTAATCCGACCAAAGCCAATAAATCTTTTACTCTTTTCTGCACCTCCCGCTTCGGGGTATTGGCGAGTTCAAGTGGAAAGGCAATGTTTTGAAAGACGGTACGTGACGACAACAAATTGAAATGTTGAAATATCATGCCGATTTGCCGCCTCGCTACAGTCAACTGCGCCGAAGACAAAGTCAGCATATCTTGACCGTCAACAATTACTTCCCCGGACGTAGGACGCTCTAGGAGATTTACACAACGGATCAAAGTGCTCTTCCCTGCGCCGGATGCGCCAATAACGCCAACTATTTTGCCGGGCCGAACAGTCAGTGACACGCCTGCTAGTGCAGTAACAGTCCTGTCTTTCTGATGGAAAGTCTTAGTAATATTATTCAGTTCGATCATTCAGCCTTATTCTTTATCAATATAGATCTCCCAGCGATGTTATCGTCCATTAGCGCATCATTTAGGTCCAACTGCAATTATACCTAAAATCTACTAAAACAATAGACTATACTGCCCTAAATACCCTGAATTTCTTAATAATACTTTCGCTACATGGGGTAGCTATATGGCGGATTGAAAACGTGAAATGCGAAACGCAGAGATATCAAGCTCTGGCTCTTGCCCCAGTGCCATGTCGCTTAGGATCTTACCATTTACACTGGCAAACTTAAATCCATGTCCAGAACATGGGCTTGCGATGATAATGTTCTTATTAAAGGGATGATAATCGATGATAAAGTCATTATCCGGCGTATTGGTATACATACAGGTCGTCGCATAATTAAAAACAGGTTCTATTTCCAGAAAATTCCTAAGTACATGTTCCATGGCAACAACTTCGTCATCCCCTACCAATTTAGATATTGTGCCTGGGCTGGTAATCTCGCCTGCATGGTGATGAGCGATCTTCAAACCTTCTCCGAGGTTTGGAAAACCGTAGAATGCTTTGCCCGCTGTATACTCCCAAATGTACACGGGTAAGCTGTTGTAATCAAGATTTTTCAAGCCTGGAGATTTTGGTAGAAACCAGAATAAAACTTGTCGTTCTACAGTTAGTGGTAGTTCGAGTTCCGCCATCAGTTCTGGTGTCCAGGCACCCGCCGCAACAATTAACTTCTCAGTGGTGTAATGCCCTTTGCTTGTCGTAATTGCAATACTTCCCGGTTGATGATCAATCGAAATGATCTTTTCTTCGAGCTTAATTGTGGCGCCATTCTGTTCCGCAAGCTCCAGGTTTGCTGTTATACATTCTTCCGGAAATAAAATTCCAGCATTGGTCTCAAGAATGCCAACGGTATCCTCGGGAGTTTTGAATACTGGAAATCGGTTGTGAATTTCCTTACTATTTAGATATTCATAAGGGATGTGATGGGTTTTTGCACTCCGTTCCGCACCCAGGATAACTCCTGAATTCGCAGTGCCAAGCATAATTCCACCTGTTCGCTTGAATAAGTTCCGTCCGGAGGCCATCGCCAACTCATCCCATAATTCGTACGCCCGTTTAATGAATGGGACGTACATTGGGTTTTCATGATAAGCCTGGCGGGTTATGCGACTTTGTCCATGAGAAGAGCCTAAATTGTGCGGCGGCGAATATTGGTCAATTCCGCAAACCTTTTTTCCGGACTTTGACAAGTGATAGAGGGACGAACTCCCTGCCGCCCCCAGCCCCAAAACGATAACATCATAGGTGTTTGCCATAAGCGTTGTATTCTAATATACCATTAATCTTACGGAATATCCTGCTACACAATCGTTTGCTTAAATTACGCAAACGGTTGTGTTCATTTAACTTTCTTAATTATTGGAAGACTTTCTTCATATTGTCTAAGGGAAAACAGTGCTTTTCAGCGAATTTAAATTGTGAGATACGAGAAGAAACATCTATTTAACGACCTATTCTGGTTGGTTTAAGGAATAAAACCTAATAATACCCACATATTATGAATAGAAAGCCAACTCACACCAAATTTAGCTTCCTCCGGCAAGGATTAATCTTAATCGTCTGTATGACGACTCTGCTGGTGGCTGCTGACAAAGCTCAAGCTGGTAGCACAACGCTTCTTAAGCTAAACAACATCAAAAGAGAAGTAATTGTAAGTGGTAAGGTGACCGACAAAGCGGGACCATTGCCAAATGTCACTGTAAGTTTGAAGGGCGATCCGAAAACTGCAGTCTCTACCGATGCAAACGGTAATTTCCGAATTACGGTTCCCAACGATGCCATCCTAGTCTTTCATGCAGTGGGCTTTAACACGGTCGAAGTTCCGGTTAATGGAAGAACGACGGTCAATGTAAGCATGGACGAAGGCATTTCAAATCTGGACGAAGTGGTTGTGGTTGGTTATGGTGTACAAAAGAAAGTAGACGTAACCGGAGCAATTTCTTCAGTCAAAGGTGCTGACATAAAACAAAGTCCCGCAGCGAACATCTCCAACTCCATCGTCGGACGCGTGCCGGGTGTTATCATCAACAATCGCTCTGGAGAGCCCGGCGCAGATGCTTCGGAAATCTTAATCCGTGGTAAGGGTAGCTTAAACGACAATAGTCCTTTAATTGTAATCGATGGTATTGCAAACAGAGGTGACTTTGACCGTCTTAATCCGGATGATATTGAAAGTATAACGGTCTTGAAAGATGCTTCCGCAGCGATCTACGGTGCTCAAGCGGCAAACGGCGTTGTATTGGTTACTACCAAGCGAGGAAAAACAGATAAGCCTACTATAAGCTATAATGGAAATTATGGATTAACGCAGCCAACGCGTTTACCGAATCTAATTGACTCGTACCAATTCGTTACCTACAAAAATGAAATTAACGACAGGTTGGGAATTCCGCATCAGTTTTCTGATGAGGAAGTTCAAGGTTATCAGGCGCAAAACGACCTACTGAATTACCCGAATACCGACTGGTATAAAGCCGTTGTAAAGAACTTATCAGCCCAGACACGCCATTCGCTTTCCTTGAGCGGAGGTGGTGAAAAGGTTAACTACTTTCTCTCTGGAGGATACTTATATCAAGATGGTATTTTCCACAACTCCGGCACAAACTTCAATCAATATAACCTGCGCTCGAACATAGACGCACAAGTAACAAAAGATCTGAAGATTTCCATTGATGTATCCGGCAGGGTTGAGGATCGGCGCTATTCAAACTTTAGTTCAGGCACCATCTTCGATAGAACATTGATTGCCTTCCCCACACTTTCAGCATTTTATCCAAATGGCCTCCCTGGTGCAGGCGTGGAAGGTGGTTTGAACCCGGTATTGATGGCTGCTGGGGTAACAGGATATAACCGACAAAAAGATTACTTCCTGACCTCGAATTTATCCTTTGATCTCAAACTACCTTTTATTGTAGAAGGGCTCTCATTGAGCGGTATTGCC
>JAQBOT010000446.1 GCA_028287885.1 Pedobacter sp. | reverse complement strand
ATTGATATTTGCCTTACAGTACACGTATTTGCGAATGTAAAGGATTGTAAATGAAATACCTGCATTAAAGAGGTTCTTTAGGTAATAACGGGAATCAAAAGCGCATCAAATTTCTCACTTAGGGTATGTGATTGCGCTTTAACACTTTACAATATTTACATAAGCATACAAGGAAAAGAAATTTCATCAACAAAATTATTGACTGACTCTTATGTTTACAATCTTATTCTTATGCGATGATGACCAGTATACCAAGCTAGATTTAAATGGTAAGCCTACAAAGACCTTTTTAAAGAAGTGCAGCAATATTGGGCTTGAGCCACTATGCGTTATTGAAGATGATCAGCTCACGCTGAAGTCCCAATATTACGAACTTCACGAAGAGCTGATCATGGACTGGTACAAGGACCTATTGGTCCAGAATTAACTAGCAATTAAGCGTTGACAGCTTCTGCGTGGAACTTTTCGAATGCGCCTTCAGCTAAGGTTTTTTCGTTTTCGTCTTGAATATCCGTGTAGTTTAAAACATGGTCGGCACCTCCGAATTTATATTTAACCAGGCAGATAAGTTTAGCCAGTTCATCTTCTTTCGTCACATCTGCTTGCACATACATTGGTTTTTCTTCAGGAAATTGTTTCTCAATCTCCAAAACTCTTTCATGTAATGCTTTGCGGTCATCTCCAACCAAGAGTACCTTATTGTAATTGCGTATCGTATCGTGTACTTCTTTCAAGTCTTTGTTGCCCTCTACTCCAAATATTACGGCTAGTGTATTTTCTCTGTTCATAATTAATCTCTTTTAACATTGCAAAGTTCGCCTGTTAAACAAAAGCTTCGTTTGTACATGTGTATGAATAACTTGTACAATTCAACTATCATGCATGAAGGACTGCTGAGCTATTAATCCTGCTTTCCTAACCGATCACAATCCCCCTTGTTATAATACGTAAAAGGTTTAAATTTGAGTAATGCGTAGACTCAAGCAATTTGATCCTTTGGTGATCCATGATTTCGAAGAGAAAACCTTCCATATGGAAAGCCATGCACATACGTATTTTGAAATTGGTTACATCTACAAAGGAACAGGAATTCATTACCTGAACAACAGCAGCATCAATTATACCGCTGGCGATTTGTTCTTAATCTGTCCGGAAGACAGTCATCATTTCAACATTAAGACGAGTACAAGATTTGTATTCATAAAGTTTACAGACTCCTACTTTCACCTATTCGAATCTGCTAACGTCCAAGCAGGCGTAGAGTCAGAACCAACTAAAATCATGCGGAATAGACTACTGAAAGAAACAAAACTTAAGATTACCTTTCCGAATACGTTGATTCTAAAAAATACAATTGATAACATTGTGCGCTATGCCGCGACGGATTTGAACATTAGTAATTCGGCAACCATATATCACCAGATCTTATCCATCATTTCACTGGCTAAAGAGTCGATTATCCATTTGGATGGTTCAGGGGAGCAGATTAATACAAATCAAGAGCAGCTGTTTTCGTACATCCACGATCACATTTACGAGCCATCCTCCCTTCACATCAAAAGCATTGCAGCAGAGTTCAACATTGCCCCCAACTACTTTGGTGCATATTTCAGGCGTTATTTTGGGATGGTTTATAGTGAATACGTTAACAACTACAAAGCAAAGCTGATCAAGCTGAGAATTCAGTCGAACCAATTCACGTTAAGGCAAATCAGTGATGAGTTCGGCTTTACCGATGAAAGTCATCTGTCCAGGTTTTTTAAAAAACATTATAACATATCTCCAGGTGCATATAGAAAGCAGTGATGGCAACGTTCCTATCATTGAAAGATAATCTAGTAAATACATAGGATTTAATTTATAAGCTCTTATATTTGCGTAAACCATGATTATGAAAAACAAGATAAACCAAACCTTAGTTGCCAGCTTACTGGTATGTTCCGCTTTGCTGTCACCAGCTTTATCTAATGCACAAACAGCCAGTGCCACAGCAACGAGTACAAATACAGAGGTCGTTGCAGATGACGATCGTGGCTATTTAGTTAAAGTCGGCGATCAAGCGCCTGATGATTTCAAACTGGTGTTACAAGACGGCAAAACAACTTCTTTGAAGGAATTGCGCGGTAAGATTGTAGTACTTCAATTTACTGCGAGTTGGTGCAGCGTGTGCAGGAAAGAAATGCCGCACTTAGAAACCTTATGGAAAAATAACAAGGATAAGAACTTCGTGCTTATCGGTGTAGACAGAGATGAGCCGATTGCAACAGTTCAGAAGTTCCACAAAGACATGAAAATCAGCTATCCATTGGCCTTAGATCCTGCTGCTGATATTTTTGGTCGTTTCGCAAACAAGAAAAGCGGTGTTACACGTAACGTAGTAATTGATAAGACTGGAAAGATTGTTTACCTGACCCGTTTGTATGATGAAAAAGAATTTGCCGATATGGCTAAAGCGATTGAGGAGCTGGTAAAAAAATCATAATGAGTGATGCGGCTTGCCAAATTTCTCAGCTGCAACCTTGGATTCAGTACCATCAATAGTGACCAGAAATAGGTTGTCATAGTCACTATCTGTAAGTCGTTCCATAGGCCGTTTTACGCCAAAAGCCTCCAGCAACTCCAGGACAGTGTCTGAATGCCCGACTAATAATACCGTTTTGCCGGCATAATCCTTTTTTATCAAGTCCGACAATGTTTTTGGGTATGCCGGGTTGTACTTGTGAATGGAAGCCTTTTGTGCTGTCGCTAATGGCTGCACAGTCTCGATGGTGCGCTTGTAATTCGTAGTA
>JAQBOT010000443.1 GCA_028287885.1 Pedobacter sp. | reverse complement strand
CCAGTTTTCATACTAAATTCAGGATCGATGCCAAGGTGAACATTTGGCAACATTAGGTATTTTTCTAATCTAGGCAATTCTGCCCTGATGTTACTTAAAGCAACCTGAATGTCTAGAAACACAATACCATCGTGCATTTTCGCAATCTTCATGACCGAGTCAATCTGCTTATCGGGCATCCTGTTGATGTACATACCATCTTTTCCTGGTGTTCCGCTGGCTACAGCTGCAATGTAATGCACGCCAGCCTGAACCGGTGTGGTTGGATCTGCCTTTTCCCATTTCTTAACTTCAGCATTCAGTCTACTCCACATTTCTTTTGGTGGATATTCGCCCAAGGCACCCATCTTTCTCGAATGTAGGTTACCGTAGAACACCACAATACGTTTAAATGGCAGTATGGCTCCTGGTAATGGGAATGGTTGCTTTTTTACAGGCCATCTTCCTGTGGTATCTCCGTTAGCAATCTTGGCAAGCTGCTGATGGTATTTTGCAGTATCTATCGGTCGAAGATCTACTCCGGCAGCACCCTTTTTCGTGGTGTCACTCAAGGCGGGGTCGTTCGGTCCTTTTGTTTGTGCACCGGCACTGCCCGAGGTTGGACTGCAATTGGCAAATAAGGTGATTGCAGTCATGCCAATCAAGAGCGTTCTCGCCAGTTCAGGTAATTTCATGTTTTTCTAAGTATTATAAATTCTTGTATATTCTATAAAAAGTATGAGCTCATACATATACGCAAGTATAAGACTCTTCCTCCGATTTATGAAAAGATTGCAGATATTGACTATAACAATTAATTGAAAACTTAAAGAAGTTTAGTCGAAGCTGTTGAATTTTCCAAAGACGCCAAGTGGTAATTTAATACCAGACGTTGCTTGCAAGAATAATTCACCGGTTTCTAGATTCTTTACCTGTGGGAAAGAGGTTTTTATCAAATTCTCTACGATTACCGAAGAAAATCCGAGTGAATAGGTGTTTAAAATAAGAAAATGCTCCTTTTCATCAAGCAATTGCACAACTTCCGACATCATCTCCTGAATATGTTCTTCCAGCTTCCATCTTTCGCCATTAGGCCCATGGCCAAAGGCAGGCGGATCTAAGATAATGCCGTTGTATTTTTTTCCTCTTTTCAGCTCCCGCTTAACAAACTTCAATGCATCCTCTACCACCCAGCGAACGTCTTTGAGGTTCGATAGTTCCTGGTTCTCGTTTGCCCAGTTTACAACCTGTTTAATTGAGTCTACATGGGTCGCATCTGCTCCAGCCGCTTTGGCAATTAAGGAAGCAGCACCGGTATAGGCAAAAAGGTTTAGTACCTTCGGACTTGGTGTCTTGAACTTATTGATGCTGGATGAGATGTAATCCCAGTTCACTGCCTGCTCGGGGAATACCCCGACATGTTTAAAAGAGGTGAGTGCCAAACGAAGGTTTATAGTAACTTCATCATTCGAATAGCTCACGTTCCAGCGGTCTGGCAAATGTGCAGAAGATTTAATCCATTCTCCTGATGTTGCAGAGCGGCCTTTAAACCGGATATGTGTTTGTTTTTTCCAATCTTGTTCAGACATAGTTTTCTTCCAAACGGCTTGAGGTTCTGGTCTACATAACACCAGGTTACCAAAGCGTTCCAGTTTCTCGAAATCCCCACAATCTATCAGCTCATAATCTTTCCAATGGCTGGGGCTTAACAGGCTAATCATATTGTATTGATAAATTAAATTCAGTTTAAAAATTTTTCTTGGCTGCCTTCATAAAGCGACTGGCAAAAACAAAGTCGTTCAGTTCAGCGATGTCGGTATGGGCAATTTCCTTGTTTGAGCCTTCCCAAAACTTTTTGCCTTCATGTAGGAATAAAATGTAATCACCAATGCCCATAACAGAGTTCATATCGTGGGTTACAACGATGGTTGTTGTATTATATTCTTCAGTAAGCTCTTTGATCAACTCATCAATAACGATAGAGGTTTTTGGGTCTAAACCCGAGTTGGGTTCATCACAGAAAAGATATTTCGGATTCATTGCAATCGCTCTTGCGATACCAACCCTTTTTTTCATCCCTCCGGAGAGTTCTGCAGGGTAAAGCTTGTTCTTGCCTTCAAGATTGACGCGTTGGAGACAGAAGTTAACACGATCCAATTTTTCGCTACGTGGTTGTTCGGTGAACATATTGAGGGGGAACATAATGTTCTCCTCGACGGTCATCGAGTCGAACAGCGCAGAACCCTGGAAAAGCATTCCAATTTCCTTACGCACTTCGATTCTTTCCTCAAAGTTCATGGTTGTAAACTCACGATCATCATAAAGAACATCTCCAGAATTTGGAGGATGAAGGCCGATCATACATTTGAGCAGTGTTGTTTTACCGGAGCCAGAACCGCCAATGATCAGGTTGGTTACTCCAGCTTCAAACTTGCCTGAAATACCCTGGAGCACTTGGTTGGCACCGAATGATTTGTGGATGTCTTCAATTTCGATCATAATAACAATTGGGTTACGATATAGTCACAAGCCAGAATCGTTATGCAACTTACAACAACAGCCCTGGTACTTGCCTGTGCAACTTCAAGTGCGCCACCTTTAACATAGAAGCCTTCGTATGCAGGAACCGTGGTAATAATAAAACCGAAAACGAAAGCTTTAACAAGCGCTACAGTAATGGTGTAAGGATTGAAGTCGGTTGTTATACCTAGAATGTATTGAGCCGGGGTAACTGCGCCGGATAAAGTTCCGCCAAGAAACCCGCCTGCGATGCTTAGGAACATGGCAAAAATAACCAGCAAGGGCACCATGGTTATGCCAGCGATTACCTTCGGTAAGATCAAATAGCCGGGGGAATTGATGCCCATAATTTCCAGTGCATCAATCTGTTCAGTCACACGCATTGTACCAATTTCTGAAGAGATGGCTGAACCTATCTTTCCTGCCAGCACAATAGCGGTTATGGTCGGACTTAATTCAAGTATACTGGAATCACGTGTTACGGAGCCGATGATGGTTTTCGGAATGAAATCACTAACCAACTGTAAAGCAATTTGCAAGGTAATTACGGCGCCGATAAAGGTTGAAATAATGGAAATCAATCCTAAAGAACCAACCCCGACAAAATCCATCTGTTGGAAAATAGCCGTCATGTATATCTTAAACTTTTCGGGCTTTCTGAATACAGCCTTTAGAAGCAGGATATACTTGCCAAAATTTGTAAAATTCATGTATACGTATGATCAGGGTGTGTAAGTGTAATAATACTACAAAGAAACAATAAAAATCGTTGGCAGTTTCTTTATTTGTGAAAACAGGCGGATTGGTGTTGGCTA
>JAQBOT010000441.1 GCA_028287885.1 Pedobacter sp. | reverse complement strand
ATAAAATTAGAAAACTTGCATATGCCTACGGGTAAGTTTGCAATTTCAGGATTAAGGGTTTTTGGAAATGCGAATGCTGCTAAGCCAAAGGGTGTAAAAGACTTTCTGATCCTGCGCACAGAAAAGGACAAGCGAAGTGCATGGATCAAATGGAAAATGTCTGATGATGCCTATGCTTATAACATTTACCTAGGCATTGAGCCAGATAAATTGTACAACAGCATCATGGTTTATAACGCCAATGAATATTGGTATAAAGGGATGGATAAGCTAAAAACGTACTATTTCAGTATTGAAGCCATTAACGAGAATGGCGTTTCTGAAAGAAGTAAAGTAATAAAAGTTGAATAATTAGAACACACAAATAACATTTAATATGAAAAAAACCACGTCGTTTCTGTTGGTTGCTGGCCTTTTGGTTACCCAAGCCGGATTCGCACAACAGCAGCAATCTACAGCTGCAAAGGACACTAAAATGAACACTTACATCAAACAGTTGATGTCGAAAATGACCGTAGAGGAGAAACTTGGTCAGCTAAACCTTGTTACAGGGGGTGAAGCAACCACGGGGTCATCGGTTAGCTCTGACGTAGAAGGCAAAATTAAGCGAGGACAAGTTGGCGGAATCTTCAGTATGACTACTCCTGCAAGGATCCGCAAAGCACAGGAGATTGCTGTTAAGCAGAGCAGGTTACACATCCCTTTAATTTTCGGTCAAGATGTTATTCATGGTTACAAAACCACTTTCCCTATTCCATTGGCACTTTCCTGCAGCTGGGATCTGCCATTGATCGAGAAAACTGCACGTGTTGCAGCTACAGAGGCCAGCGCAGACGGATTGAACTGGACGTTCTCTCCTATGGTGGATATTTCGCGTGACCCACGCTGGGGACGGATTTCAGAAGGAAACGGTGAGGATAAGTACCTCGGATCTCAAATCGCCAAGGTTATGGTTAAAGGATATCAGGGGGATGACCTTTCTAAATACAACACGATTATGGCCTGCGTGAAGCATTTCGCTCTATATGGTGCGGCAGAAGCAGGTAGAGATTACAACACAACGGACATGAGTCTTGACCGGATGTACAATGAATATTTACCGCCATACAAAGCCGCCATTGATGCTGGTGCAGGAAGTGTAATGACTTCTTTTAACGACATCAACGGCGTTCCGGCAACGGCAAACAAATGGCTGATGACTGACCTGCTTCGTAAGCAGTGGGGATTTAAGGGATTTGTGGTTACCGATTATACAGCAGTTAGCGAACTTATTGAGCATGGTCTCGGTGACTTACAACAGGTATCTTCCTTGTCTTTGAATGCAGGCGTTGAGATGGACATGGTAAGTGAAGGTTTTCTGACCACTTTGAAAAAGTCTCTTGCGGAAGGTAAGGTGACTGAGGTGAGGATCAATGATGCATGCCGTTTGGTCTTAGAAGCCAAGTATAAGCTGGGTTTGTTTGAAGACCCATTCCGTTACTGCAATGAGGAACGTGCAAAAACAGAAATCTTAACTCCGGCAAATTTGCAACTGGCGCGGGAAGCTGCAACACAATCGTTTGTACTATTAAAGAACCAAAACCAAGTGCTTCCGTTACGTAAATCAGGAACTATCGCCTTGGTAGGCCCCTTGGCAAATACAAGAAGCAATATGCCAGGAACCTGGAGTGTGAATGCGGATTTAAGCAATACGCCTTCCCTGTTGGAAGGTTTGAAGGCTGCTGTTGGTAGCCAGGTAAAGATTGTACACTCGATTGGGTCAAACCTATTAAGTGATCCGGAATATCAGACCAGAGCTACGATGTTCGGTCGTGAAATACCGAGAGACAATCGCTCTGAAGAACAATTGATTAAAGAAGCGGTAGACAATGCAAGCAAATCTGATGTTGTTGTAGCTGCGTTAGGAGAGAGTTCGGAGATGACTGGTGAAAGCTCAAGCCGCAGCGATATTGAATTGCCGGAAGTTCAAAAAAGACTACTTGCAGCCTTGTTAAAAACAGGAAAGCCGGTTGTACTTGTGCTTTTCACCGGCAGACCCCTTGCAATTAAATGGGAAAGTGAAAATGTTCCAGCTATCTTGAATGTCTGGTTTGGAGGCACCCAATCTGCAAATGCAATTGCTGACGTGTTGTTTGGCGATGTAAATCCATCCGGTAAACTGACCGCAACCTTCCCTCAGAATGTTGGGCAGGTTCCAATTTACTACAGTCACAAAAACACTGGAAGGCCATTGGTTGAAGGCAAATGGTTCTCCAAATTTCGTTCGAATTACCTGGATGTAAGTAATGATCCCTTATATCCTTTTGGATTTGGTTTGAGTTATACGACCTTCAGTTATGGTGACATAAAGCTTAGTACAAATAGCTTTAAACCTGGACAAACATTAACAGCATCGGTCACTGTTACCAACACGGGTAAGGTAGCGGGCAAGGAAGTGGTACAATTGTACACCAGAGACCTTGTTGGCTCGAGTACCAGGCCAGTTAAGGAACTGAAAGGCTTTCAAAAGATTAGTTTAAAAGCAGGTGAAAGTAAGGAGGTCACCTTTACGATTAAGGAAGATGACTTGAAATTTTACAATTCAAGTTTGAAGAATGTTGCAGAACCCGGCGCATTTAAGCTTTTCATCGGCTCGAACTCAAGGGATGTAAAAGAGGTAAATTTTAGTTTGCTATAATAAGATCTGATTTAAAGAGTAAATAAACTCTAACTGAAACGCCCCATATCGTGTCTCACTATATGGGGCGTTCTTGTTATTTTGCCTAGTTAAATCTTATCTTCTTTCATCAAAAACTTGAAATTCCGCTATTGATGCGACACCTTTTGCATGTTTGATGCGAATACGAACCTTGCTTGTCCAGAATCGTGGGAGTCTATGTACTTTAACCCGCTCCTCATTTTTACCATCGAAAATTGTAGTCCACCCGGTTCCATTCCAGTATTCCAGTACATACGATTCTATGTTTGGCTTCTCCTCTTCAACAACAATCATATTAACAGCCTGTTCATTCTTCAATTCGACTTCGTACCATGGCTCGCTTACTGTAGCATTGGAAATCCAGGAGGTTTTGTAGTCATCATCGTTGGCGAAGTCCATAATGTTCATATCATCACTCCAGCTGGAGTTACTGGGTCTATCTATAGCCTTATTGCTTGAGATTATTGGCATATCTAACGTAGGCAAGGGGGTATTTGGACCCTCATTCTTCCACAGCTTTCCTACTTCCTTTAGTGCTGCAATTGCATTCTCATTAATACGTCCATCTCGATTTGGCGCCACATTCATAATAAAATTACAGCTTGCTTCATTCAGGGGTTTGATCAGCTTATCTACGATCTCCTGAGGCTTACGTACGGGCACAGTGGGAAAATCAGTTTTCCAGAACCAGGAAGTGTTTATTGGAAGGCAGGCCAAGGATGGCATGACTTTGCTCTCCTTAGACATGCGCTGTCCTGCGCCCATTTCGTAAGTTTTAATATCAGTATAGTAAAGTCCTTCCGCCGGATACTTTGCACCATTTAAGTCCATAACAAGGCAATCGGGCTGAAGTGTTTTTATTAATCTGTAAATATCCTCAAAGGGAATATCATCATAGGAAATCCTTGACCAGGGTGCATCCCATCCATCTATAATGAGTGCTTCAATCTTGCCATAATTGGTAAGCAGCTCGGTAATTTGTGTTTTAACCATTTCAATATGCTTAGGCGTAATTTGATTTGGTCTGAGCTTATGATGGGTATCCAGGATGGAATAGTAGAGCATAACTTTAAGTCCGTTAGCTCTGAAAGCATCGGTAAACTGCTTTACAACATCTTTGCCATATGGGGATTTCATTACATTGTAGTCGGTGCTTTTTGTGTCCCAGATACAAAATCCGCTATGGTGTTTGGTGGTTAAGCAGCCATAGCTCATGTTTGCCGACTTCGCGGCTTTTGCCCATTGGTCTGCATCCAGATGTTTAGGATTGAAAAGGTTTGGGGAAGCATTTGGATCAGGCCAATCTGCGTTTGCGTAGGTCGGGATATTGTAATGAATAAACATGCCGAAACGCAGATCAACGAACTTCTGTTGAAGCTCGTGAAGGTGTTGCGGGTCTTGAATGCTTTTGGCTTGAGCGAAGGCTAAAATTGGCATATTCAGGAGCAAGTAGAACGCCGCCTTTTTTAGAAATGATTTAAGCTTCATATCTTTAATTTACTAGTTTTTGGGTTATATTAAATCTAGTCGATTACTTTGTATCCCTAGGGCTTATACCGAGCATTATCTAACTTCAAATTCATATTTTCCAGCGCCGACTTCATAACTGGAGGAAATCTTTGTGCCGCCTATATAAGCGCATTTATTCCCTGTTTGTGGAAAGTAAATCGTTGCTTTTGAATTTGCTGGCACCACGACTTCGTAAAGGACTTTAGCGCCTCTTCTTTTCCAGGAAGAAACAATAGTGCCATACGGCCCCTCATGACTAGCTTCGAACTGGTTAAGTCCTTTTACAAAGTTTGGCTTTAGTAGTGTATTGCTAAAACCGGGATTCGCTTCATCGATATTGATGCCGCCAATTCCTTTAAATAGCCAGCCGCCGATCTCACCAAACATCATGTGATTCATGGATATATCCCGTTTCGCATTGATATCCCAGTTTTCATAGAGCGTTGTTGCGCCGTTTTTGATCCACCATCCCCAAGAGGGGTAGCTATCCTGGGCCGCAAGTTCATAAGCAACATCTGCCTGACCATTGTCGCTGAGCGCAGTCAAAACAGCTCTTGCTCCAAGTACACCCACATCCAAGTGCATGCCATCTGATTCAACACGCCTGGCAAGATTTTCTGCAACTTTACTTTTAAGATCCTCCGGTACAATTCCCCACTGTAAGGCCATGCTTAGTTCAGTTTGTGTACCACTTCCGTACATTCCGGTAGATTCTTTCAGGTATTTGCGGTTTATAGCTATCCTTATTTTCTTAGCTAATGCAGTGTAGTATTTGTAATCATCCGCTTTGTTAAAAAGCTTGGCAGCTTTAGCAAGAATATCCGCATCAACAAAGTAATATACGGAGGACGTGTACTCGAGAGAAGATTTGGACTTTACAGGAACCCAGTCCCCACGACCGAAAGTGGTTAACCCATGTGGACTAATGTGTTCAACATAGTTTACATACTTCTTAATGTTCCCGTAGCAATCACTTAATGATTTACTATCTCCGTAAAACATATAAATATTCCATGGAATGATGGCAATGGTACTTGTCCAGTCGGTTCCATTTGCCGTACCATAACCCCAGCCGCCAGTTGGGATGATATCCGGCAGAACTCCGTTTGGCTGTTGCTCGTCCCTGTGATCTGCAAGCCACTTTTCGTAAACTGTAATGCCATCAAAATTATAGAGGCCGGTTTCTAAGCCGAAATGCCCGTCGCCAGTCCAGCCATTTTTCTCTCGCTGTGGGCAGTCGGTTGGGTATCCAAACAGATTTGATAAATACGAGCTGTTCGTCGCTTGCCACAATTTATCTATAAGTGGATTTGATGAGCTTATCTGGCCTATAGCTGGAACGTCGCTGTGCATAAAATAGGCTGTGATGCTATTTTTATTAAGCTTGAGTGGAGAAGTGCTGGTTACCTCTATGTATTGGAAGCCTTTATAGTTGAATTTAGGCATAAACTCTTCATGCGGGTTGCCATTGAGCGTCCAAATGTCGGTTTGAAATGGGTCAGTACTATCCTTCGGACGATAGTAAACGTCGATATTTGAAAGGTCAACTTTTCC
>JAQBOT010000407.1 GCA_028287885.1 Pedobacter sp. | reverse complement strand
CTCTTCCGATCTCCAAATAAAGCGGTAGCAATGGCCGGTAAAGTGCTTAACAAGCCAACTGGATCCCAATAAACAGTATGACGATACATGTGGTTCGTTGTGAAGATGGCGCGATCCAGCCATGCCGCGACGTTATGATGAGGTGTAAGATTTGGCGCATGCCCATCAGGAATAGGCACGTAGGTTAGCAGCAGGTAGTAGATCACGAGAAGCATCCCAAACAACCAATCGCGCGTTCTTTGAGCAGTTTTAAGGTAAATAATGGTGGATATAAAATAAACTATGCCTATTCGCTGCAATACGCCGGGGAAACGCAGATGCGTGAAATCAAAACGTGAAAATAAAAATATAGATAAACCCAGGGCAATTAAGATGAGCATGCGCCTTGATGCTCCTAAAATGATTTTATTATGGTTGCTGGCATCTAATTTCTTCGTCGATAGGGCGTAAACGATTGATACACCAACCATGAACAGGAAGAAGGGAAAAACCAAGTCGGTAGGGCTGCAGCCATGCCATTCAGAATGCTGTAAGGGCGCATAAACATGGTCACCATCACCGGGCGTATTCACCAGGATCATACTGGCAATGGTCAGTCCTCTGAAAAAATCCAGTGAAAGGATTCGAACCTTTCCCCTGTTGTTTTCTATCATATTATTTATGGTTGAATGCTTTCTTTATGCCTAACTCAAGTCCTCTTAATTCAGCAAGTCCGCGTAACCTACCAATGGCCGAATAGCCAGGATTTGTTTTTTTATGGACATCATCCAGCATTTTATGTCCATGATCCGGTCGAAAGGGGATTGTTATGTCTGATCGCCCAGCCATTGCGCGCTTTTGCTGTTCCTCGAGCAGCGCCTTCATGACTTCAAACATATCGACATCGCCGGCAAGGTGGTCGGCTTCATAAAAGCTGCCATTTTCGTCTCGCTTGGTACTTCGTAAATGCACAAAGTGTATGCGTTCGCCATGGGTCTTTATTATGGAAACTAAATTGTTATCCGCTATCACGCCAAAAGATCCGGTGCAAAAGGTAAGTCCGTTGTAAATGCTTGGTACCGCGTTATACAGGTCTGCGACATCTTCTTGTGTACTTAGCACGCGTGGCAACCCTAGAATAGGGTAAGGTGGGTCGTCGGGGTGAATGCACATCAATGTGCCGGCTTGTTCGGCTGCCGGAATTACTTCGCTCAAAAAATAAAAGAGATTTGCTTTTAACTGAGCAGCGTTGATCCCGTTGTAAGTTGCAAGCGTTTCGCGGAACATTTCAATGGTGTAACCTTCTTCTGAGCCTGGAAGGCCAGCGATAATGTTTCGGGTTAGTAACTCAATACTTTCCCCTGAAAGGTTTTTAAAATAGGCATCGGCTTTTGTGACAATATGGGCCGGGTAGTCTTTTTCTGCGAATTGCCTTTGTAAAATATAAATATCAAATGCGGCGAACGCAATCATATCAAAGCGCAAAGCCCGGGAGCCATCAGCCAGCTTATAATCCAGATCTGTACGGGTCCAATCCAATACAGGCATAAAGTTGTAACAAACAATGTTAACACCACATTGACCCAGGTTTCGTAATGACTCTTTATAATTGGCGATATATTGAAGATAATTGCCTGAACGTGTTTTTATGTCTTCATGTACAGGTACGCTTTCTACAACTGCCCATGTTAAACCAGCTTCTTCAATAACTTCTTTTCTCTTTAAGATCTCAGTGGTACTCCAGACTTCGCCATTTGGAATATGGTGTAGTGCAGTCACGATTCCGGTTGCACCTGCTTGTTTCGCATCATTTAAGGATACCAGGTCTTCTGGTCCGAACCAACGCCATGTTTGTTGCATACTCATAATTATCATCCTCTATTATACTTGCAGAAGCTTAATAGCTGTGCGCAAGCTGCATATTAATTTGCAAGACTAATATAATAATTTCTTTCGTGTACGTACACTTTAATAATTCGCCGGGAATATACGGTTCTGCAACTTCTTGTCGCACTTTGTCTCAATTTGTTTAAAGAAGAACACGTGTGTTATTTGTTATTTCATTTGTTGCGCTTGACCTTTAGGGTACCCAAATAAAAGCCATGAATGTCCTGACAAAAATAGGCTGTGTTTTTTATGCAATTGCAACAGCAGCTATCGCCATCCAACAAATGATCTACGGAGACTTTTGCCCGATATTCTTTCCGCCCTGGCCAAATCCGATGCCCGGCTATACTTTGTTTGCTTATGTATTTAGTCTAGGTTTAATAGCGGCTTGTTTCTTTATTCTCAGGGGTAAGAATGCTTTTGCATCCGCGCTTTTACTTGGCGGACTATTATTAATTATGTTGTTTTTAGGCCAGGTGCCATGGGAGTATTTGGTTTTTCCCCATAAGAAAACCCATTTGGGTGTATGGGGCTTGCCATTGAAGGAACTTGCCTGGGCTGGAGGAGCGTTTTGTATTGCAGGCGCATGTAAAGCGGATGATAAATTACGTGCTACACAATATTCCCTTGTAAGATTTTTAGAAAGGTTGATTCCATTCGGCCCGGCTTTCTTTTCAATAACAATGATCCTTTTCGGGGTTTGCCACCTATTATACACTCCCGGGATCGCGGACATGATTCCGTCATGGATTCCTGGCCATGTTTTTTGGGTGTACTTCACTGCCGCGGCTCTGATTGCTGCAGGTGTTTCCATCGTGATCAAAGTATGGAGAGGCATGTCTAGTCTGCTTCTTGGAACAATGATATTTCTGTGGTTTGTCCTTCTTCATGTGCCAAGCGCAATCAAAGATCCATTGGTCGACAAAGGTAATTTGGTGTTCAGTGCATTTTCGGCCCTGGCTTTTAGTGGAATAGCCCTGGTGATATCTGGTGTAACGTCCCAAGGCAATATGTATAATGGAAATGTACTAATTTCACCGGATAAAGGAATATATTGAAGATTACATGCTATTAGTTCTAATAACCGCAGGCAACGTTTGCCTTAGACGAATGATGAAAATTACAAAGACCAAGAACGATTACGGATTCCCATTATCAATGAAAATACTGCTACTGGTGGCAGTTGTCATGATCAATGCTACAATTGCCTTAGCTCAGAAGCGGAGTCCGTTAGACAACGAGAAAAGCAAGCCCTTTGTAATGGGCGTTGTAGACGAAATCCAATCACGAGAGCTCGGAGAGAAGAGGATCTTGAACATCTATTTGCCGCAAGGATACAATAAAAACGACACGACCAAGTATGCCGTGATTTACCTGCTCGATGGTTCTGCAGACGAAGACTTTATACATGTATCTGGCATCGTGCAGTTTTACAGCTTCCCCTGGATCAACCGACTGCCGAAGTCAATTGTGGTTGGAATAGCAACCGTAGACCGTAAGCGCGATTTTACATTTCCCACCAGCATCCAAAAGGACAGGAAACGATACCCCACAACTGGTCATTCTGAAAAGTTTATCGGTTTTATTGAGAAGGAATTACAGCCGTATATTGAAAAGCGGTACAAGACAACCCGTTCCAAGACGATTATCGGCCAGTCTTTAGGCGGGCTTTTAGCGACTGAAATTCTCTTTAAAAGGCCTGAGCTGTTTAATACATATATTATTGTTAGTCCGAGTCTTTGGTGGGATAATGGATCCTTGCTTAACACCTCTTCTGAACTCTTGAAATCTGCTCAACAAAGAACCCATATTTACATTGGGGTAGGCAAGGAAGGACTTACGCCAACGGAAATTCCCCGCGTAATGGAAGTCGACGCGAACCTACTGGCAGAAAAGATAGAAGTTTTGAAGAATCCAGATATAAAGGTGGTCTTTGATTATCTCCCAAAAGAAGATCATGCAACGATTTCTCACCAGGCAATCCTAAATGCGTTTAATATGCTTTACCCGTAGTACGAGCAAGCTGTCGAGCCGGTTGCATTCCTCGTCGGATTTTCTGTAACTTCAATAGGTATAATTCCCAGATTTATGCAGAATGATGAAGCCCTACTCGAGATAGCAAAGAAATTGATCGAAGCTGAACTTTGTTGGGGCGCAAGCAGCAGTTGGAAAAACCAAGATTTCGTCGCGCTTAGCAAGAAAATTGCTGATAATACCGGCAGTTCGGTGAGTGCTATAACGCTGAAGCGGATTTGGGGCAAGGTGAGGTACACAGGCCTTCCGCAGACCTATACTTTGAACACATTGGTGAGCTTTTTAGGGTATGAAAGTTGGCGAGACTTTGTAGTTAAAAACGATGGAGGCTCCGCCCGGTTTTGTCGCAAATAGATACTGCAATAAGAATACTCAAAGGTAGAGGATTGAACAAGCAAGTCTTAATTATCCTGGTCTTGGTTTTTGCTAGCGTTAGTTTTGGAACCTTCAAATACGTAATTAAAAAGAAAACAAGCCCTTCCGACTACAAATTTACCAGTCATTCCACATTAAGTGCCGGCATACCAAATTCAGTGGTGTTTGATTTTGATGCGACTAAAGCATCCGGAGATTCAGTGATTATTCAGCAGTCATGGGATGCCCACCTGCAGCGTAAAGTTTCTAAACGCGATCACCAGGCAACAATGATCTACTACTTCCCTGGATATTTCAATCCCAAATTGGTTGTAGAGGGAAAGATTGTTAAAGAGGATGGCCTGTTGGTTAGATCGAATGGATGGATTGCCGCATTGCTGGATAATGACATTCCTGTTTACTTCAAAAAAGAAGATGTGATAAAGGCCGGAAAAATGTCTTTATCTATAGACAAAATCAGATCTCAAAACATAAGTCTGGCCCCAAAGCCTCCCGTGCTGTCCTTCTATAACGTACAAGAATTCGGAGAACTCTATTCGGATAATTTCGAGTTTGAAACATCTGTAAAGAATGACTTTCGTGCTGAATCGTCGGCATGCCAGATGACCGATATATACCTACTTTGCAAAGGTACGGCGATTCATGTTCCCCTTTGCTCAAAAGGCTGTGAGTCTGCTTTAAACTTTTTCTTCACACGTTATGAGGTGTCTGGCAAAAAGAACGACCTATCTGCTTTCGGTGTTGACTTTAGTTCATTTGTAAAGGTCAGGATACAAAGTAAAGGAGGTAAAGCAAGGATTTTTTTAAACGAAAAGCTTGCTTTTGTTGTGGATCATGGAATTACCAGATCACAGATTATCGGTATTGATATTGCCTTTCAGGGTACGGGTAGTGTGGACTATGTAAAACTCCGTAATGAAAAGCTGAGGTTTGAAGATGAGTTTTGAAATTCCATTGAAGGTCATTACCGTTGAACGGTATGAATTTGTGAAAAGCAAATTTTGGATCAGAAAGCAAGTATTAACTCTTATTCTTAGATTGTAAAAAGTCAATGGTAGCCTTCATCAGCTGCTTTAGTGTTTCCAAGTTTATATCTGACAGCTTATTCACATAAATGCATCCTTTCCCCATCTTAAACTTTCCAAGATCTTTTAGCAATTGCTCCTGCACTGTGCCGCCACTGTATACATAGAGGGAGATAGCGGCTTTGCGGGGGGAGAAACCGATAAGCATCCAGTCGCCTTCTTGTTTACTCCTTTCAGACTTGTAATGATAACTGCCAAAGCCGACAATGCTCGATCCCCACATTTTAGGCTCAGAACCCGTAACATCCTGCATCAGTTCCAGCAATTCGTAACTGTCTTTTCGCTTTTGCTCAGTTTCGGCAAAGGAGTTAATGAATTCCCTAACGTCTGCGTCGTTCTGTTTGGTTTTTATTTCAGCCATAAAACTGCCTTACATGAGGATTGTTGTTAAAGTTAAACAACTTGTTCATTATTTAATGTCTAAATCAAAGAAAATGCAACGAGAACAACGACTTTCGAATACCTTCGTTTGTCAACTCAAAGCTGAAGGGCGAACGTGTTGGTTTTAATTTAAAATAGACGTAAGTTGGAAAAGACAGATTTAAATGAGCTTATAGCACGCTCCCTGAAGATTAGGGAACGCTATCATGAATTGGAAGTCGAACATCATGGAAGCGAATGGACCGTTGAAGAAGATGCGTTAGCATTTTTAACGGATGCGGCGATGGTGGGAAGGCTCACGATGTCCCAACAAGGGCGTTGGCCAGCAGGAAAAAGCGGAAACGCTGAGTTGGAGCATAAACTTGGGGAAAGCATCTGGTGGCTGGTTGTTTTGGCTGACCGGATGGATATAGATATACAAGATGCCCTTGCAAAATTCCTGACCAAAACAGAGAAGTTAATAAAAAAGTAAATAGTTTTAAACGCTCAACATGTGCAAAATATCTAAACTCCAATACCATCTTTGACGTAGTAATGAACCATGAAGAAGCTAATGTGCTGGTATTGCATTTTACATGCAATGATTCACATCTTGAATATGGCTTTAAATTTCAGAATTACCGCTGGGAAACCTTTGATCACGAACCTTTTAATAACGGACTGAGTAGAGTGGATGCAGGGAAAATTATGCATCCCCTTGTAGGTAAGAACATGTAAATGCCTTATCTTCAATTCTCTTTACTCAAGCAGCATTATGGATGTTTTACAAACTGCAGGGGCTAACTATTATGGATAAATGAACAACAAGTACCTTAGCATTATTGCAGGCTTTTTAATGCTTTTTTCCACTGGGTTCCTACGCGCTCAGGAGCTAAACTCCCCACTAATTTCCAAACGTTGGCCTGCAGATTGGATCACTGCTCAGGACGCTTCCGCGAGAGGATACGGCGTTTTCCTGTTTCGTAAGCAGCTGAAGCTCTCCAAAAAGCCTGAGAAATTCATCGTGTATATATCCGCAGACAATCGATACAAGTTGTTTGTAAATCAGCAGTTTGTTTCTGCAGGCCCTGCTCGGGGCGACATTGCCCATTATAATTATGAAACGCTGGATCTTGCACCTTATCTGAAAGCTGGGACGAACATCATTTCAGCCCAGGTCTGGAACGAAGCTGAATATCGCCCGGAAGCTCAGATTTCATTGCGTACTGGATTAATCATTCAAGGCGCAGCAAAAGAGGAACAGATCATCAATACCAACAAAACCTGGAAGGCACGCCAAGACAGCAGCTATAAGCCGTTGAAAGTAAATATCCCCCGAACGATTTATTATGTAGCTGGCCCGGGAGAACTGGTTGATATGCGTATGAAAGTTAAAGACTGGATGAAAGTTGATCTTGACGATTCCCTATGGCCCTCAGCTGACCGTATAGAATCCGGAATTCCGAAGTACATCACAACAACCTTTGCGCCAACAGATCTCTGGATGCTGGTACCCTCCAAGCTCCCGGCAATGGAGTATACCGTGCAGCGTTTACAAAGTCTCAGGGATGCGTCTGGAATAAGAGCGCCTGCTTTGTTTCCAAAAACCAAAACTCAGGTCAGCATTCCTCCACATACAAGGGCAAGGCTTTTGCTGGACCAGAGTTATCTCACAAATGCTTACCCTACCTTGATGTTTTCTGGTGGGTCCAATGCGGAGATCTCTATTGCTTACGCCGAGTCCTTATACAAGAAGTTTCCTGAGAAAGGAAACCGGAATGTGGTTGATAAAAGGGATTTTGTGGGGAGGAGAGATAGCCTCATTTCAGACGGAACGAACAATCAATCATTCACAACCTTGTTCTGGCGGACTTACCGATATGTTCAGATTCAGGTGACAACCAAAGATCAGTCTTTGGTTCTGGACGACTTTTACGGCACATTTACCGCCTATCCTTTTAAGCTAAATGCTAAAATCAAGGCTGACAATCCAGATCTCGACAACATGCTTGAAATTGGCTGGCGTACGGCGCGGCTCTGCGCATTTGAAACGTATAGCGACTGTCCATATTACGAACAGCTACAATACATCGGAGATGGGCGGATTCAGGCATTGGTTTCGATGTTCAACAGTGGTGATGATCGCCTCGCGAAAAACGCCATGAACCAGATCGATGAATCCAGATTGCCTGAAGGACTTACCGCCAGCAGGCATCCTTCCTATACACCTCAGTACATTAATACATTTTCATTGTGGTACATCGGCATGTTGCATGACTACATGATGTACGGTTCTGACCTAGATTTTGTAAAAGGTAAGCTAGCCGCTGAACGAGAAATACTAAGCTTCTTTAAGCGTTTTCAGGACAAGGATGGATCGCTGAAAAACGTCCCTTATTGGTCCTTTACGGATTGGGTGAATGCCAAGGGATGGGAGTCGGGCGTAGCACCAGTCGGCAAGGACGGCAGCTCTGCAGCAATGGATCTGCAACTGCTTTTGGCGCTGCAAACAGCTCGGGACTTGGAAAGTCGGATAGGCAGTAAGGCCTTTGCTGTCGAGTATGGCCAATATGCCGAACAATTAACTAAAACCATCAAAGCAAAATACTGGAATGAGAATAAAGCGTTTTTTGCAGACCGCCCGGAGAAAGATCTTTTTTCTCAACATGTGAATTCATTGGCTATCCTTACTGGAATGGTAAAAGGCCCTGAAGCTCTTGCACTGGGTAAGCGCTTGTTAAAGGATCATTCATTGGCACCAGCATCCATTTACTTTAAATTCTACCTTCACATGGCACTGACTCAATCTGGCTTGGGCAACGATTACATAAACTGGCTAGACAAATGGCGGGAGAATATGAAAGAGGGCTTAACTACCTGGGCGGAAAAGTCTGACCTGAGTACCACGCGATCGGATTGCCATGCCTGGGGATCCAGCCCGAATATTGAATTTTTTAGAACCTTGCTGGGCATTGACAGCGATGCACCGGGATTTACGAAAGTCAAAATTGAACCACACCTCGGGGAACTAAAAAGGATTAGTGGGGAGATGCCGCATCCCAAAGGTCTGATCTCCGTGGAGTATGATTTAACTGCAAATGCAGTCATTACTTTACCGATAGACGTGGCCGGAACGTTCATTTGGAAAGGAAAGTCACACGCCCTTCAATCTGGAAAAAACATCATCTCCTTAATAGATAAGCATTAAAGTCCTTCGCCCTGTTTAAGTTTCCTCATTTAGCGTTGCTGTCCGGATCTGACACCTGCTTGTCTGCTTGACCGTTCCAATTACCCCGATCTTTATTATTGTAAACTTTAAATAGTACAACAATGAAAAGATTTAAGAAAGTATTGGTCGTTTCGGTTTCAACCATGATGGTTGCATGCGGCATCCTCTTTTTCCTATTGCAGCCAGTACTTGTACTGGGGCAGTATCCTCCATATTCTGGCGACAACAAATTTGATTGGAAGCAACCTGCTTATGACGCATCTAAGAAAACAGTGTTTATCATCGCAGATAATAAGCTTACCGAAATGTTCGATATGCTGGCGCCGTATTACATGTTTAAAGCAACTGGAAAGCTGAATGTCTACATCATTGCGAAAAAGAAAGCACCAATCCAGATCAAGAAAGACCTTTTTGTATTGCCTCAGCTCAGCTTTGCAGAAGTAGACTCACTTAAGTTGCTGGCGGATGTGATTGTAATTCCAGCTTTATCCATACGTGATGACAAACAAGACCCCAAGGTTATTTCCTTTATCAAACAACATTTTACACCGGAGACCCGGATGCTTGCCGTTTGTGATGGCGCAGCTACGGCCGCAGCTACAGGCTTGTTTGATGGTAAACCGATCACCTGCCATGCCTCTGATTTTAAAATGTTAAGCTCACACTTCAGCAAACCTCAATGGATACAACAGGTAAGTGTGGCACACAGCGGTAACCTGTACAGCACTGCCGGCGTTTCGAATGCCGTCGAAGGAAGCTTGATGGTGATCAATGATTTATTCGGTCGCACAGTTATGCAAAAGGTTGCCGCCGATATTCACTATTCCCATCCAGATATCTTAACAAGCCACCAAAGTATTGCAATTGAAACTGGCAGTAAGCTTACCATTGCCACCAAAGTGATCGCCAGGAAAAATCGTAAGATAGGAATGCTATTGCAAGATGGAATCAATGAGTTTCAGATGGTCAGTATACTTGATACCTACGGGCGTACCTTCCCCAAGTTAATCAGGTGCATCATGTTGTCTGATTCAACGATCCAGACGAAATATGGGTTAACGCTGGTATGTTCTGGGGGTGATCAGTCCAAAGATCTTGATGAAATCCATATTCTCCAGCCGACAAATGATACTACGATCGCTTCAATCTCCCGAGACACAGAAACTGTCAAGTACAACTTAGATTACAAGTATCCTATAGATGTATGCCTTCTACGCATCGGGGAGCTGTATGGCGACAAGTTTCAAAATGTAGTTAAACTAATGTTGGATTATAATTAATACTTAATCATGAAAGCAATTATTGTAATAACACTTCTGCTGTTTTCACTGAATTCAACCGCGCAGACACCCCCGGTTAATGATAAACAGATCAGTCAGAACAGAGGTGTACAACCTTTATTTAGCAATAAAACTACCACCGATATCGACTTTGCCGAGGAGAAAAAGTTTTGGGGCCATACCATGTTAAAGGCTTTGGAAAAGAAAGCGAGAACTTTCAACATAACGATCGACACAATCACCTATATAGTGAGCGTTGGATGTTCATTGATCCAGGCATATCAGTTCAGAAGAAATAATATGGAGATCTTTCAATTCGCCTTAAATAAGCTGGTTTATTAATCGGAACTTCATCAATAAACTACATAATTAACAGAACATGAATGCTGTAATAGTTGGTGTTACTTTAGGACTCGTGATTATCGGGATGATTGCTCTCCTAAAACAATTGAACAAACATATTATTTACGGGCTAATCCTCTGCGCGATCGGTTTCCTGTATGTGGGCTTCACCTGGACTGACCGGACTTCTTTTATCGTCTGTTGTCTTCAAGCTGTGGTGTTTTTATTTATTGCCTATTTCGGCAGCCAACAACGTATGATGCTCTTAGGCGCAGGGTACTTTTTACATGGCATCTGGGATTTGGCCTATAGCCAAATCTCATCCTCCGGATTGATTCCGCCTCATTACGATCTGTTCTGTTTAGCAATCGACTTTACGATGGGTTTATATTTGATTATTATAGCTTACCGGCAAAAAACTTCAGCTACTTTGTAACATATCTAGCGCTCGTACATCATTAATCTGTTTCAAAGCAGCAGCCACCTAAATTGCCAAACTAAATTTTAAATGTTTCATGAGAAAAATAGCCTTCATAATTCCTCCACATGTAGAACTGCTCGACCTTGCAGGCCCTGTTCAGGTTTTCACAGAAGCAAAATTTTATGGGTTCAAAGCAGATCTGGAATATTACTCGTTCAGCGCTGAACCAATTTCTACGGCCGGTTT
>JAQBOT010000385.1 GCA_028287885.1 Pedobacter sp. | reverse complement strand
TTTGATCTTTGGATTGCCTCATTGCCTTTCTCAACGCCATATATCTTAAAGGAGGCCGCTCTCCTGTTTGAAAGTAACTCGTACAAGATGTGCGATACCAGTATCCTCGTACTTGCTCCAGATCAAGTGAAAGTGAGCCGGGTGATGGACAGAGATAAGGTTTCTGAAGATCAGGTCAGATCGCGCATGAACAAACAATTTTCTGATGAGAAAAAGCTCCGGCTTGCAAATCATCAAATTTACAATGATGAAAGCAGCTCTATTATTTTACAAGTGATGGATCTGCATCGACAATTTTCTGCAATAAAGTAATAACATGATTTTAGACGATTTTATAGTGCCAACTGCAGTTGGACTTTATTGTAGTTACGGTGATTTCTACCTTGACCCCAATCAACCAGTAAAAACAGCCGTTGTGTCCCATGCACATGGAGATCACGCTTGTAGCGGAAGTTTACATGTATACTGTACAAAGGCTACCTCTTTATTTATGCTTCATCGGTATAAAAAGTTCGCTGCAGGAGAATTCTACATCCACGCTTATCATGAAGTTTTTGATCTAAATGGCGTGAAAGTAAGTTTCATTTCTGCGGGGCATATGCTGGGTTCTGCCCAAGTCATTATGGAGTATCAAGGTACGAGGTACATTTATACTGGAGATTACAAGCTGCAGCCTGATCCGACCTGTGAGCCTGTCGAATTTATGGAGGGAGATGTGCTGATCACCGAAACGACCTTCGCAAATCCAACAACCCAACATCCCAAAGCGGAAGAGGAGATCAAAAATTTGCAGTCAACAGAAATTAATATTATGCTTGGGGCATATGCCTTAGGCAAAAGTCAGCGTTTAATACGCTTGATCAATGATCATTGTACCAATAAACGTATTCTTGTTCATCATAATATAATGCCCTTTGTTAAGCTGTATGAGCAACTTGGTGTAGATTTAGGTAAGTATGAGATGTATGACCGCAAGGTTATGAAGACGAACCCAAATGGAATGATATATCTGGTGCCGCCCATGGTCTTCAAAAGTTATATTAAAGCAATCAATGTGGTACGTGTATTTGCATCCGGCTGGAAAAACTTGCAGAGCAAAGAGCTGCAGCTCTGTATCTCTGACCACGTGGATTGGAACGGCATCATTGAAACCATTAAGCAAGTTAAACCAAAGGAAGTGTGGACCACACATGGCAGCGGCAAACATCTTCAAGCTTATTTTGAAAATGAGTTGACCATCAAGGTGCTGAACTGATGAAAGAGGGCATTGACTACTATTTCAACGAAGCTGGTTTAATGGTGTTTACCGAAGCCTATCATCTTAAACGCGGGACCTGCTGCAAAAACAAGTGTAAGCACTGCCCATGGGGCTACGGAAAAGAGAAAGATAAACCTGAACGAAAGAAGTAGCCGGCGTTAGTGATCCCCAGTATAGAAGCCGATCAAGGCGACCGTAATCCCGATTAGAACGGCGACCATTTTCTTACGTGTAAACTTGTGATCTACGCTGGTTTCAAACAAGATTGTTGTAGAGATGTGGAGGAAGATACCGATGACAATGCCCATCATTTTATTGAAATATAACTCTATACCGCCAACGCTGCCCGTGCTGATTCCGTAGCTAAGCAGAAATCCCAATGGAGCCATGAGGGCAAATATCCCGATATAAAACAAAAGGCTTCCTGCCTTGTAATGGTTTTGCATGAGGATACTAGCCAAAGCGAAAGCAGCAGGAATGTGGTGCAAGGCAATACCAAATATCAATTCATTATGCTGATCCCGGGCCAGCGGCATCCCTTCTAAAAATGCATGCAGGCATAAACTGATCATGATCGGGTAAGGAAAAACATGTCCTTCATCGTGGTGGTGGTGATGCATGTGCCCGTGTTCAACCCCTTCCGAAAATTGTTCAAGAAATACCTGAATTAAAAACCCGATTAATATATATACGCCGATGTACCCGCCATCTGTGCCTGCATAAGCATCAGGAATTAAGTGCAAAACCGTAATGGCAAAAAGGTACGCTCCGCTAAAAGATAAGATCAGTTTCAACAACTTGGATCTGTCGCTTTTTACCAGAAAGATAGCACAGCCTCCAAAGAATGCGCAAAAAAACAAGACGAGTATTTTCCAGATTTCCATCTAAATGTGTGGTTGCAATCTTTTATAAAGGGTGCCGGTAAACAGACCAATTAGTGCGCCCAGTATGGCTCCTGCCAATGTGTCAATTGGATAATGTACACCAACATACACCTGCGACATCGAAATTAAGAATGCCCAGGTAAGTGCGATCGGCAGTATTGGTTTCCAACTTCTATAAAACAGGAGAATAAGAAACACTGCAATGGCGAAATGGTTTGTAGCATGGGACGACGGAAAGCTATAACCGCTTCCGCATGGTACCCGGTGGATAATTAGATTCGATAGCTGAAAATCATTACATGGCCTAATTCGCGCCACCAAAGGCTTGATTATCCTTGACGCGATGCCATCGCCAAGTCCAAAGGTGAAAAGCATAAAACCAACCATATACCAGCCTTGACGCTTGTATTCCCGTATAAGGAAGATAATTATAAATAGGTATAGGGGAGACCAGAAGAATTTATTCCGTAAAAGGGGTGCTAGCCAGTCTAAAAACTCGCAGGACAAACCCCTGTGGATCTTCAAAAACAGATCCAGATCAAATTCCTGTATGGTCATTATCACGCTTTTTTGCAGACTAAAATCAGGCGGTCAGATTTATTCTCATCATATTCCTGCAGGCTATAGTTCCCGAAGGTCTGAACGATCTTCAAGCCGCTTTTTTCAAACATGCGTTCAAAATCTGAAAGTTCAAAAGCTTGTACACGTTCTTCAAACGCATAATCCTTACTGCGGTGTTCAAAGTTGATGTGCTTTATGATCTTACCTTCAGATACAAATTTGTTTAGCTGAAATTCGATACCATCAACCGTTTTAACTTCCCTTTGTGTAAGGTTACGAAGGATCTTTATTGTGTTGAAATAATCTATTACCAGCGTGCCATCTTCCTTTAACCCTTTTCTAAAAGACTTAAGTGCATTAACATGATCTTTTTCAGTATCAAAATAGCCAAAGCTTGTGAAGAGGTTCAGGGAGATATCAAAGTAATTGATAAACGAAAGCTTACGCATGTCGTGAACAAAAAAATGGAGATGCTTTTGTTCAAACTGCTTTGCATATTTAATGCTCTGTTCGGAGAGGTCAATACCGGTAACGTCGTATCCTTTTTTATTGAGATAGATGGCATGTCTTCCGCGGCCGCATGCAATGTCTAAGATTCTGGAATCTTGTGCAGGCTTCAGATAAAATGAAAGGTTATCAATTAGAAACTCGGCTTCTGCGTCATTACGTTGACTGTAAAGTATATGATAGTAAGGAGAATTAAACCAGTATTGAAACCATTTACGCTGCATAGAGCTCTAATTATTCATTATTTTTAAAAAAACAAATATAGTATTTTGTAATCCAAACTAGCCTAATTGGCGTGTTTGTGTTTAATTCAGAACCCTGTGCAAATTTTTATTAATTTTGCAGAATAAATCGAAGCAAATTGACCTTAATAAAATCAATCTCCGGAATCCGTGGTACAATCGGTGGAATAGCAGGTAGCGGCCTGACACCTATAGATGTAGTGAAATTTACGGCTGCTTATGGCAGTTGGGTGATCAACACCACGCAGATAAAGAAAATTGTTCTCGGCCGAGATGCTAGAATCTCTGGTGAAATGGTGAACAACCTTGTGATTGGTACGCTGCAGGGTTTAGGAATTGAGGTTATTGACCTCGGATTGTCGACAACGCCAACTGTAGAAATTGCTGTTCCATTGGAACAGGCCGGGGGCGGAATAATTCTAACGGCCAGCCACAATCCAAAACAGTGGAACGCGCTTAAATTATTAAACCAGAATGGTGAGTTTATCAGTGATGCAGAAGGAAAAGCGGTGCTTGAACTCGCAGAAGCTGCTGAGTTTGAGTTTGCAACAGTGAACAACCTAGGTAAGGTAATAAAAGACGATTCCTATCTTCAAAAACACGTTGACATGATCTTGGCTTTGCCGCTTGTTGATGTTGAAGCGATTAAGGCTGCGAAATTTAAGATTGCGATCGACTGCGTAAATTCTACAGGTGGTATTTTCGTGCCTGCCTTACTTAAAGCGCTTGGCGTAAAAACCGTGTATCCATTATTTTGCACTCCGGACGGAGAATTTCCACACAACCCGGAACCACTTCCCGAGAACCTACAACAGATTGCCAAAGAAGTTCAAGATAAACAAGCGGATCTGGGCATTGTTGTCGACCCGGATGTTGACCGACTATGTTTTATCTGTGAAGACGGATCCATGTTCGGTGAAGAATATACCTTGGTTGCTGTAGCAGACTATGTATTGAAGAATACACCAGGAAATACCGTTTCCAACTTATCATCTACTCGTGCACTACGCGATGTAACCGAAAAGTCTGGTGGCAAATACAACGCCTCCGCAGTTGGCGAGGTGAACGTGGTAAATAAGATGAAAGAAACCAATGCCATTATCGGCGGAGAAGGCAACGGCGGAATCATTTATCCTGAATCACATTATGGCCGGGATGCCTTGGTGGGTATTGCCTTGTTCTTAACTCACTTAGCCAAGTTTGGTAAGTCGATATCGCTGTTAAGAAGCAGTTATCCAAACTACCACATCTCGAAAAATAAGATCACGCTTACAGATGAGATGGATATAGACGCTTTATTGCTTAAAGTACAGGATAAATACAAAGCGCATCAACATTCGACCATAGATGGCTTAAAGATTGAATTCGACAATGAATGGGTTCATTTGAGAAGATCAAACACAGAGCCGATCATTAGAATTTACAGCGAGGCACACAACGAGACTATTGCCGAGAATCTTGCAAGCAAGATCATAGCTGATATTAAAGAAATACTAAAATTAAATTGATTGTCATGAATAGGATCTATTTAGATAATGCTGCAACCACTCCTTTAGACAAAGACGTAATTGCTGAAATGGTGCATGTAATGGAAAACTCTTACGGCAATCCATCTTCCATTCACGCCCAAGGTCGGGAAGTACGTACGCTGATCGAGAAATCGCGTAAGACTGTTGCAGGCTTACTAAATGCAGTTCCAGCAGAGATTTTCTTCACTTCAGGTGGTACGGAAGCAGACAATACAGCAATCAGATGTGGTATTCAAGCCTTCGGAATAAGACACGTTATTACCTCCAAGCTTGAACATCATGCTGTTGAGCATACGCTGAACATGCTTTTACAGCAAGGCAGCATTGATCAAGTAAGTTTTGTTGATGTAGATTCTAAAGGAAATATTGATACTGCACACTTAGAGGAACTGCTAAAAAACAATTCCCGTTCTTTTGTTTCGCTGATGCATGCAAATAACGAACTGGGCACACTTACGAATATCGAAAAGGTAGGTAATTTGTGTGAGCAGTACCAGGCAATCTTCCACTGTGATACGGTGCAGACCATGGGTCACTACCGCCATGACGTAAGAAAGTTGAAAGCACATTTTATAGTTTGTGCTGCTCATAAGTTGCATGGACCGAAAGGTGTTGGGTTTTTGTACGTTAACCACAACGTAAAAATTAAGCCCTTAATGTATGGCGGTGCACAGGAACGCAATATGCGTGGAGGCACAGAGAATGTTTACGGCATTGTGGGCCTTGCTAAAGCTTTGGAAAATGCATATGCACATATGGACGAACATCAGGCATACATTCAGGATCTAAAAGATTATTTGAAAGGCCGACTAACGGAAGAGATTCCTGGAATTCAGTTTAACGGGGAAACAGATCCTGAGAAAAGCTTGTATACGATCCTAAATGTGTCATTTCCGGAAATGGATATGGCAGACATGTTGTTGTTCAACCTGGATATTAATGGCATCTCCGCATCCGGCGGAAGCGCATGTTCTTCAGGCTCAAATATCGGATCCCATGTGTTAACTGCCATCAATGCAGATGCGAACAGACCTTCAATTCGCTTCTCGTTTTGTAAGTACAACACCAAAGAAGAGCTGGACTTTGTGGTATCTAAATTGAAAACCATAGTTGAACAGAATATAGATGCTTAAAAGAAATTGGCAGTTTAGAAACTGCTTGTAATATTTCAAAAGGGTTCGGGCTTTGCCAGAGCCCTTTTTTATTTTAAGAAACAATCCAACTGCCTGTGTGTTAAATAGCTATTGTTAACTTAATTCCTAAGATTATGATTCTTCCAGAAAACAACGAGAACTTAGATAACACGAACGATCAAAGTGAAAATGATGAACATAAAAAGTTCGTTTACAAAGAAACTGAAGATACGATCAATGAAACACAGGCCGACAATGGAGATAGTTCTTCAATCTCGGATATTGGCAGATCTGACCTGATCAATACGCCGCGCCGTGCAAACAAACCTTTGGGTTCTGCACATGAGCCAGGGACTATGCCAGGCAGCAACAATCTTTAATAGCGCTATTTAGCAGCTAAGAAGCAAAAAACCCCGTACAGTATAGCTGCCCGGGGTTTTATAATTTCCAATAATTGACCCGTCAATTATTTTAACATTTTTAAAAAAGTGGCAAGCTTTGTTTTCATTCCCCTGCGATCTACGATGAAATCTAGAAATCCATGTTCCAACACGAATTCTGAAGTTTGAAATCCCTTTGGAAGATCCTTTTTAATGGTTTCTTTGATCACTCTTGGACCGGCGAAGCCGATTAATGCACCAGGTTCAGCAATGTTAATATCGCCAAGCATTGCATAGGATGCAGTTACGCCACCCGTTGTAGGATCCGTAAGCAAGGAGATGTAAGGAATCTTAGCCTGGCTCAACAAAGCAAGCTTAGCGGATGTTTTCGCCATTTGCATCAATGAGAACGCGGCTTCCATCATTCTGGCTCCGCCAGACTTGGATATCATTAGGAATGGTATTTTATGTTTAATGCTGTAATCAATAGATCTCGCAATCTTTTCCCCTACAACGGATCCCATGGAACCTCCAATGAAATTGAAGTCCATACACGCAATTACAAGGTCTAAACCTTCAATTTTTCCGTGAGCAGCGCGGATCGCATCCTTTAAGCCTGTTTTTTGCATGCTGGAAACCAGTCGCTCTTTGTAAGGCTTGGTGTCGGTAAATTCTAGGGGATCTCCAGATCTTAGGTTGGCAAACAATTCGGTGAATTCATTATTATCGAACAATACCTGGAAGTACTCCAAAGAGCCCACCCTTAAGTGGAAATCACAATAGTGACAAACGTACTTGTTCTCGATTAAATCGGCACTGTGTAAGGCTTTTTTGCAATTCGGACACTTGTTCCATAATCCATCAGGTGCTTCCTTTTTTTCTTCGGTAAGTGTGCTGATACCTTTTTTGTCTCTTTTAAACCAAGCCATATTATTTGTTCAGAAATGCGAGTACAAAGAAACAAAAAAAAATCAGAACAGATAAGGGTTGTTTTTAGTTCGATTATGCAAATAATATGGCTTTACTTTGGCTAAAGTTATATTTTTCATAACTTCGGCAGATACAAATAATTAAAAACATGAGTTTAAAAGGCTATAAAGGTGTAATCTATGGAGATGCCGTTCAGGAATTATTTGAACAGGCTAAAAAACACCAGTTTGCACTACCCGCAGTTAACGTGACTGGTACGAACACGATTAACGCTGTTATGGAAACTGCTAAGGCAGTGAATTCACCTGTTATGATACAATTGTCAAACGGGGGCGCACAGTTCTACGCAGGTAAAACACTTAATAATGATAATCTACAAGCTTGTGTTTTAGGTGCAGTATCTGCAGCTAAACATGTGCATTTGCTTGCTGAGCATTATGGGGTTGCTGTTGTCTTACATACAGACCACGCTGCAAAAAAACTTCTTCCTTGGATAGACGGATTGCTTGATCACGGCGAGGAATTCTTCGCAGCTCACGGAAAACCACTTTTCTCTTCTCACATGCTTGATCTTTCTGAAGAGTCGATTGAAGAAAATATGGAGATCTCTGCTAAATACTTGGCGCGCATGGCTAAAATGGGCATGACCATCGAGATTGAGCTTGGCGTAACGGGCGGTGAAGAAGATGGTGTTGATAACAGTGATGTTGACAGCTCAAAATTATATACTCAACCTTCAGAAGTAGCATATGCTTACGAAGAGCTTAGCAAAGTAAGTGATAAGTTTACTGTTGCTGCAGCCTTTGGAAATGTACATGGTGTTTATAAACCAGGAAACGTAAAACTACAGCCTGTAATCCTGCACAATTCACAGGAATATGTTAAAGAGAAATACAATCTAACAGCAGAAAAGCCGATTAACTTTGTTTTCCATGGTGGATCAGGGTCTTCTCAAGAAGAGATCCGCGAAGCGATTTCTTACGGTGCAGTAAAAATGAACATTGATACCGACATGCAATGGGCATTGTGGGAAGGTGTGTTAAACTATTATAAAGCCAATGAGCCATATCTTCAAGGTCAGATAGGTAACCCGGATGGAGAAGACAAACCGAATAAGAAGTATTATGATCCACGTGTTTGGTTGCGTAAAGGCGAAGAGACATTTGTAAAACGGTTAACACAAGCGTTTGAAGATCTAAACTGCAGAAACGCAAGCGACAAGCTGTAAATTAAATCATATTAAAAAGCCATAAGCTTGCTTATGGCTTTTTCTTTGCCCAAACTTTTTGGACAACACTCAATCTCACAAAATCTAATGGAAAACCTTCAAGTAAATAAGATAGATAATGATCAGGACCTGGAAAAAGCCTTTGCCATTCGCCGTACGGTATTTGTAGGCGAGCAGAATTGTCCACCTGAATTGGAGTATGAGAATGAGGATGTCTCCACCCACTTTCTTGCAACAATCAATAACCTGCCAGCAGGTGCTTGCAGGTGGCGTAAGACGGATGCAGGCTACAAATTAGAACGCTTTGCCGTCCTAAAAGATTATCGTGGCAAAGGACTGGGGCAAGCGCTGGTTACTGCTGTGTTGGCTGATTTACCGCCTGATGCTGCTTATGTCTATTTAAATGCTCAGATAGACGCTATGGGCTTGTATTCCAAGTTTGGATTTGTTGCCGAAGGTGAGCAGTTCGAAGAAGCCGGAATACAACACTTTAAGATGGTCAAAAAATAAGGGGAGAAAAGGCTATGGCTTCAGCCCATTTTTCCAGGTCTAGATGAAGATCTAAGCCTTTTTTTGTAAGGTAAACAATCAAATCCTCTGTTGCTATGTTCCCGGTTAGCTCATCACTTGCCATCGGACATCCTCCGAAGCCTTTTAAAGCACTATCAAACCTTCGGCAGCCGACATTATAGGCGGCGTCAATTTTCTCCACCCTGCTTGCTGCAGTGCTGTGCAGGTGGACACCCACCTCCACTTCCGGAAAGTGCTCAATCAGCCGCGGCAATAGATAACGGATTTTCTCTGGGCTCGATACTCCAGTTGTATCTGCTAAAGAAAGTATCTTCACGCCTCGTTCCACCAGCGCATCAGCCCATCTCTCCACCAATTCTACATTCCATTCATCTCCATAGGGATTACCGAATCCCATGGACAGATAAATAACCGCTGTCTTATTAGATTTATCAACAAGTTCAAGCATCTTCTCTCTTGTAACAAGGGATTCTGAGATGCTCGAATTTGTGTTCCGCTGCTGAAAGGTTTCTGAAATGGAAAAGGGAAATCCAAGGTAGGTGATCTCCGGATGTTCCACGGCCTCCTCAACACCCCTGAGGTTCGCTACAATCGCAAGTAGTTTGGTTCTGGTGTTGCTCAGGTCCAGACGGGCCAAAACCTCCCTGGTGTCTCGTAATTGTGGGATTGCTTTAGGGGAAACAAAGCTTCCAAAATCCAATGTGTCAAAGCCAACCTG
>JAQBOT010000295.1 GCA_028287885.1 Pedobacter sp. | reverse complement strand
GATCTTGGAGAAAGCAATTTAAACCAACATCCTAATTAAAGAGGCTGTGTCATTTCCTTTGACACAGCCTCTTTTGCGTTTATAGAAGTTTGTTTTGTTTTTTAATGTGAGACTGATGTAACGCACATCAAACGCACATCAAACACACATCAAACCCACGTGAGACGCACACAGCGCGTGTGTAAGATGTGTCCTCCATGTGTTTATGTTCAGTTAAACATCAGTGCATTTGCCTTAGGAAACCTCGTCTGGGTTATCTTCCGCCTTTATGTTGGTATTCTCCTCTTGTTGCAAAGGTATAATACCCTTGTCTTCGCCTAAAGTGTATGAAGGTTCAGCGGCATCCATAGCTTGCTCCAACAGCTCCGTTTCGGGTTGTGGGTTCTCATCATGGCTTACAAATTCATCACCGAGTCCATTACCATGTATATCTTGCTGACTGCGTTGTTCATCCGGTTCCACATCCATTGAGTCGTCTAATGGAAAGTTATCATTTGGAGTAATCATAAGTTCTGTTTTAATTTCCATTAAATAACAATGGATGAGAAGGGTTGTTTGTTAAATTAAAAATAGCGTTCAAAGCTCAGCCCATAGGTTAGCAAGAGGTTGTCGCGTTTATTCCTATTGACCTTGTTGTAATCGGCTTGTGCTTTAAGGAGTAGCCATTTGTTTATTTTAAAGTTTAAACTGTTCGTCGTTTTAATAATGTAATCCGATCGGCTTGACAGGGAATTTTGGATGAAGTTTGATCCATTGAGAAGCAGATTTGTCAGCAAAACAAATTTGTAGTTGATCCGAAAGGAGTTCCGTAATGTCTCGTACTTATCGGTAATACCATTACTTAGATCAAGATCCGTGTGATCTACCAACACTCCGTCGCTGAAGTTCACATAGGCATTTGGCCTATCGAGAATACTATAGGCTATTCCAACGCCACTCATCCACTGGTTGTTAACTTTAAGCGAATAACTCGAATTGTACGTTGCCAAGCCCCAGTAGTAGAAATGCGGAAAGGTCTTGTAGAGGTTTATGTCAAATGATGAAGAGAAATCCTTATTGCTTAAAAGCCCATTTTGCTTCCCATAAACAAACTTATTGCTGAAGTTCATAGATATGGACTTCTTCTTCATCCCCACGCGCAGCCCATTGTCTAGCAGGTTTGAACTGCCATCCTGTGTTTTATTGATGGCGCCGGTAAATGCATAGTTTAAATAATGACTTGTGCTGTCTGAATATTGGGCTACACTGTTGATTGCGTTAAGCAGGATAAAAAAAAGAAGAGTAACTCGTAAAATCATGTATCGCACTTGGTTCCAGGATAACCAACTAACATCAGGCAAAAAAAAATGTTTAGCGGAGCCGAAGGCTATTATTGAAAAATGCATCTTAATTTGATTACCAGGTTTGTTTCTGTAATTTCCTTTATGGTTAATGTCGATCATATCAAGATCTTGCTCCCCTTGTTATTCACGTTTTCTTCCTTGAATTTGCTTGCGCAAACACGCTATAGCGTGGCTGGGGAGAGTGTGGACACGACATTGAACCTCAAACTCCAGAATACCAGCATAAGCCTCTTAAATGAAAAGGATTCTACTTTATGTAGCTTTACCAGGAGTACGGCGGATGGCAAGTTCAGTTTAACCCCGAAAGTTCCAGGGAAATACATTTTGCTAGTTACCTACCCCGGGTATGTGGATTATGTTGAGCACTTTGAACTTGACTCCACACATAGGGATAAAAACTTTAGCCGCATTAATCTGATTCAGAAAGCGACATTACTGAAAGATGTCTTGATCCGCGGAAAGGCTGCTGCAATCAAGATCAAAGGAGACACGACCGAATTTAACGCTGGCTCCTACACAATACAGCCAAACTCAAAAGTCGAAGACCTTTTAAGGCAGTTACCGGGGCTTCAGATTGATAAGGATGGTAAGATAACTGCTCAGGGACAAACTGTAAACAAGGTGCTTATTGATGGAGAAGAATTCTTTGGAGACGACCCGACCCTGGTGACCAAAAACATACGGGCAGACATGGTTGATAAAGTTCAACTCTACGACAAGAAGAGTGACCAAGCTACCTTCACTGGGGTCGACGATGGCCAAAAATCTAAAACACTAAACATTAAATTAAAAGAAGATAAAAAAAATGGGTCCTTTGGCAATATAGATGCAGGAATTGGCAGTAACAAGTTTTACGAAGCACAGGGCATGGTAAATATATTCAGAGGCAAGAAAAAATATTCGGCTTACTCTTCAGTCGGAAATACAGGGAGAGCTGGAATGGGTATGCCGGGGAATAGCGGTGCTGGCTTTGATGGAACTGGAATTCCAAACACTAGATCAGCAGGTTTTCATTACGAAAGTAAATGGAATAAGGATAATGAATCTATTAATGCGAACTACGAAATTGGCTCCATAGCTGTAGATGGTCTCAAGGGCCTCATCAGTCAAAACAATCTACCTGATTCGGCTATAGTCAGCAACTCCAACCAGAACTTCCACAATTACACATTCAGGCAAAAGGTTGAGGCCACCTACGAGGTTAAATTGGATACCACATCAAACTTAAAGGTCAGCCTGGATGGTACGGCGAAAAACAACGAAACAAAGACAGATTACGTAAGCAACAGTATAATTGGCAACAATACAATCTTAAATGATAATACAAGAACGGTTTCGAATACCGGTACACAAAGGATCTTCGATGGAACGGTGTTTTTCACTAAGAAGTTAAAAAAGATTGGACGTACTTACTCCCTGAGCTTCAATGAATCAGTAAACGATAACAACAACAAGGGTTTTCTACGCTCAACAAGTAAGTTTTACAGCCAGGGACTAGTTGACAGTACCCAGATTGTTGACCAGTTTAAAACCTTGAAATCGAAAAGTTCAGTATTCAATTGCAACATGACTTATTCAGAGCCAATTTCCAAAAGCTTTGCAATGATCTTAAATTATCGGTTTGGATTGAGCAACAGTATGGCAAACGGTATATCATACAATAAAGATCAGTCTGGTGCCTACAACCTGCTTGATACGGCATATAGCAACAACTTCAAGCTAAACCAGCTGTCTAATGAACTTGGAGCTATGTTAAACTATAAGTACAAAAAGTCGGTCCTTAATTTTGGGACAAAGGTTTCTCAGGTATCGTTTAAACAGCTTGATCAGATATCCAACAGCAAGTTTGAGCGAAAATTCATTAATTGGAATCCTCAGGCATTCTACCAGTATAAGTTTTCTAATCAGCAGGGTTTGTACATCAACTACAATGGCAATTCTGCCCAGCCTACTATAGAGCAAATTCAACCCTTAAGAAATAATACAGACCCACTTAATGTTACCTTGGGAAACCCCAATCTACGACCATCATTTAACAACCGAATTGGGCTTTCCTATAATGCTTATAAGGTATTAAGCAACCAAAGCCTATACCTGTCTGCCGCATATGGTTTCACAAAACGCGCTATCGTTAGCAATGTTAGTACAGACGTTGTTGGTAAAAGCAGTTACAGATTTATTAACCTATCCGGAAAGAATCCCTGGAACTATTATTTCAATGCTGGATTCAATAGAGAATTTAAGCCCTTAGAAGGTAATATCGGGCTCTCCCTGGGCTCTAGTGGCAATACGTTCTTTAATTTGGTAAACGGCCAGCTTAATCAAACGAACGCCAACAGCTATACCGGCTACTTAAATCTGTCTAGCTACAAGGAGAAAAAGTTTAACATGAATATCTCTGCTGGTCCAACCTATTCGACCAACCAGTCGTCATTACAAAAACAACTTAACGACAACGGCTGGGGACTAAATGCAGATGGCTACTTCTCGGTGTACTTGCCAGCTAGGTTTGAGATAAGCTCAACTGGCAGCTACCAATATAAGCAGGCTACAAAATCATTCGATGAGGATTTTAGCAGAATGATTTGGAATGCATCAGTCACAAAAAGGTTCTTCAAGTCAGAAGACTTAAAATTCTCATTATCAGTGAATGACCTCTTAAATCAGAATAGAGGGTTTAATAGAACAGCAAGCGGAAACATGATTGTACAAAATACATTTACCAGTATCCAGAGGTACTTTATGTTATCTCTTA
>JAQBOT010000345.1 GCA_028287885.1 Pedobacter sp. | reverse complement strand
GCGATTGGCAACTAGGATTTTTCTCATTAATAGCGTACTGTTAAGGTTGTAAATTTTTAAGTATGTCGATTGCCTGATCTATCATTTCAGAAGTAATATCCAGATGGGTAACAAATCGAACGGTATCCCGGTTGGTTGTATTGCACAAAATTCCCAGATCTGTAAGCTTCCTCACAATATTAATGGCCTCTAACCCTTCTCTCACCTTGAATATAACGATATTGGTTTGAACGGGCATGACATGATCTACATAGCTTAAGCTGTTTAGTGTTGATTCCAAGGCGCGGGCATGCTGATGATCTATCTTGAGGCGTTCTACGTTGTTATCGAGCGCATATATGCCTGCACCGGCAAGGAAGCCCACCTGACGCATACCACCACCAAGTACCTTCCTGATTTTACGGGCTTTTCTGATGGTCTCTTTAGAGGCGAGTAAAACAGAACCTGCCGGTGACCCCAATCCTTTGGACAAGCAAACTGATATGCCATCGAAATACTGGCCATAATCCTTTGCCGCATCCCCGGTCTCAGTTAGTGCATTGAAGATTCTCGCCCCATCCAGGTGAAGCTTTAATCCTTTGGTCTGACATAAAGCATGAATGGGTTGTATTTGGTTGAGATGATAGCAGGCGCCGCCACCCTTGTTGACTGTGTTTTCAAGCACCACAAGTGTCGAGTCTGGATAATGAATGTTTGGCTCATTGATTTCGGGATCAATCAGTTCGGGAGTTAAAATACCCCGATCGCCATGCAATAATCTAACTGATGCCAAGGAATTATAGGCGATACCCCCGCCTTCGTAACGGTAGACGTGTGCAGTTTGATCGCAAATTACCTCATCCATTGGCTGTGTGAAGCACTTTATTGCAATTTGGTTGGTCATTGTTCCGGAAGGACAGAAAAGGCCTGCCTCCATATTAAAAATGCGGCTCAATTTAGCCTCCAACTCATTAACAGTCTCATCTTCCTCAAACACGTCGTCTCCGACTTTTGCATGCATCATGGCGTCCAACATCCCCGGGGTTGGCCGCGTTACGGTATCGCTTCTAAAATCAATTCTAATTGCCATGTTTATATCGTCCTAAATACAAATATTACCTTTTTATCTATTTTAAGTGATTGGGCATCGAAATATTTCAAAAATAATAATGGAAATACTATATTTTATTAAGGCGTATATTCCTATCTTTTGCGCAATATTAAATCACGTTTACCAACAAGTTATTAAATTGATTTATTTGCTTAGCTATTAAAACGCCTTGAGGCAAACAAATGTGCCATTTTATAGGTTTGAAATTTGAAATAACAAGCGTAATTTTAGCTTAGTGTTTGCTTAACAATAAGAACATATACCTCGAAATAAATTATAAAACCAAACGAAAAAATAATTATGAAAAAAAATCAACCACAAGTGTTAAGAATTTCTACATTTATCCCGAAAAAAATAAATTAGCATGATAGTTATTGCAGATGGAGGTTCAACCAAGACAAATTGGTGTTTAATAAATGAAGCGGGAAGAAAAATCTTGTTTAACACAGAAGGATATAACCCATACTTCTCCAACACTGAGTACATTGTAAACTCCCTTAAAGCTGGCTTGCCGGATCAATTGGAAGCAGATAAATTAACCGAAGTATACTACTATGGTGCGGGATGCTCTACAGACACCAATAAAAAAATTGTTGCCGACGCCATGCAACAAATATTCGTAAACGCTAAGATTAATATAGGGCATGACTTATTGGCCTCATGCCGAGCCTTACTTGGAGATCAAAAAGGGTTTGCTGCAATCTTGGGAACTGGTACTAACAGTTGTTTATACGACGGCACTGACATTACTTTAAACATTGATTCCCTTGGCTATTTCCTTGGTGATGAAGGTAGCGGATGCTTTATCGGAAAACGTATCCTCGCTGACTACATGAAAGGCTACATGCCTAAAGGGTTGAGAGAAAGCTTTTACGATAATTTTGCGCTTACAAACGAAGATATTTTCGATAATATCTACAACAAACCTCTTCCAAATCGCTTTTGCGCGGGCTTCAGTAAGTTTTTGTATGACTATAAAGACACCTATGAAGATTATACATTCAAGACTGTAGACTTTGCGTTCTCTGCTTTCTTTGAGAATCTGGTTATTCATTATCCAAACTATCAAGATTACAAGTTGAACATTGTTGGATCTGTTGGTTATAGCTTTAGAGATATCTTAAGTGTTGTTGCTGACCGTTACGAAATGGGCATCGGCAAGATTATCCGCTCACCTATAGATGATCTAGTTGACTTTCACATTCACAGCAAGAAATCATAGCGGAAAAAAGGAAAGCCCCTGCAGAATATTCGGCAGGGGCTTTCCTTTTTTCTAAGTTAAGGGTATATGGGTTATACCAAAGTGCCAACTCTGATAAGTGATGAACAATGGGGTGGAAAAGCTTAAATGTCTACAATAACTTTGTAGAATATGGTAACTTAATGGCTGGAACTATTGATTACCCCTTGAAAGATTGGAGATCTAAAAAGAGATCTCCTTTCCAAATAGTTTTGCATACTTGCGTTTATCAAAGCGGTACAAGGTTGCAGCACGGAAGGATACCCCTTTTTGCTTCTCATCAAGATCCTTCAGAACGCCGAAACTTAGCATCTTCTTTCTGAAGTTTCTTTTATCAAGCTTTTTACCCAGGATAAGTTCATATACATTTTGCAACTGAGTAAGCGTAAACTTTTCGGGAAGCAATTCAAATGCAATTGGCTGGTGTTTAATCCTCCGTTTTATTTTCTCCAGGCCTTTATCGTAAATCTGCTGGTGATCAAAGGCGAGTTTCGGAAGTTCGTTGATATTAACCCAATGCGCCTGCTTAGCATAACTACTTATCGGTCTAACCGCCTTATCGCCTCCCAGACGTAAAAGCGCGTAATAAGCAATACTCACAACCCTGCCCTGCGGGTGGCGGTTCACATCACCGAACGTGTAATACTGTTCCATGTAAATGTCGGTAAGACCGGTAAGCTCATTTAAGATTCTGGAGGCACTTTGATCAAGACTTTCATTTTCGCCGACGAGATTTCCGGGTAAAGCCCACCAATCTTTAAACGGCTCATTGTTTCTTTCTATTAGCAAAATCTTTAGATCGCCACCGTCAAATCCAAATATTACACAATCGATGGAAAAGGTAGAGTTAAACTGAGGTAAAACTTCTTTCAAAATGTTTTCGTTAATTATTCTATTGAGCCCAAGCGCATTAAACTTTACTTTTCAGCCCAATCAATATGAGTACGTAATTATTTTATGCTGTTAACTTCTGCGTTTTACGGAGTTAGTGTAAAAAACACAGTAAATGTAAATATATATTTAAAGCATCAATGAAGAAATAATAATTATTCTTCATCTACAATGGCTGATCTTAAATTATATTCGGTTAAACGCTTTACCTTTAGTTTTCAATAAGCATAGTTGCTTTATATTCTGCAAATATGAACGATTTTTACTGCCCAGCTTATTGTAAAATATTCAAATAAATTACTTAGTGTAGCAATTACACAGTATATTCGTATAATAATGATGAATGAAAAGTTAAAGAATATCGCTGTTTTGACATCTGGAGGCGATGCGCCGGGAATGAACGCTTGCATAAGAGCTGTCGTTCGAACAGGTATCTACAATGGTATAAATATGTTTGGTGTTTTGCAGGGCTATCAAGGCTTAATTGGTAACAACATTATTCCGATGGACGCCCGCTCTGTAAGTAATATAATTCACCTAGGTGGTACCATTTTAAAAACTGCACGCTGTTTAGAGTTCAAAACTGAAGAAGGAATGCAGGCTGCCTATAACAATTTACAGGCACATAATATTGATGCCCTTGTGGTTATTGGTGGAGATGGAACTTTTACCGGAGCTCAAATATTTTCTGAGAAATTTGGTGTCCAGGTTATTGGTATCCCAGGCACAATAGATAATGATTTATACGGCTCAGATTTCACGCTGGGATTTGACACTGCCATTAATACTGTGATCGAAGCAATCGACAAGATTCGCGATACTGCTGATGCACATGACAGGCTGTTTTTTATAGAGGTTATGGGCCGTGATGCAGGTTGCATCGCACTAAGAAGTGCTGTAGCATGTGGCGCTGAAGCCGTGCTCCTACCTGAAAGACAAACATCTTTAGATGAATTGGTTAGTCAGTTGGAAATTGGTGCTTCAACAAAGAAATCTTCCAGTATTGTAATCGTATCTGAAGGTCACAAAGCCGGAGGTGCCTATGATATTGCGAAACGCGTAAAAGAAAGGTTCAATCACTATGACGTTAAAGTAACCATTCTTGGGCATTTACAACGTGGTGGTAGTCCGAGTAGCTTCGACAGGATCTTAGGCAGTCGCTTAGGCTTTGCCGCAGTGAATGAATTGCTAAAAGGAGGTACCGGAAAGATGGTTGGTTTACGTGGAAACTGGGTTCAGGTAACTGACCTAAGTGAGGCTTTAAACAATCACACCTTCAAACTTGAAGATGACCTTCTGGAGATGGCTAAAGTTTTATCGATTTAATATGATAGCGGTAGTTTACAGTGGCTCTAAAACAGCATGTTGGCAAATAGCCAAAGACGGACAAACTATCGCGGATTGCACGATGCCCGGAATTAATCCTTGCCTCAATGATCAGAAAACTATACTGCAGGGACTGAATCGTAATACTACCTTGATCAATAATGCAGAGCGTATAAAAAAGATATATGCATTTGCTGCCGGAGCGACCTCCCCTGACCGCATTAAAGAGCTTGAAGGCACATTAACATTGTTTTTCAAAAACAGTAAAGTTGTTGTTAAAGACGACTTGTATGGTGCTGCTTTGGCTGCTTGCTATAACAATACCGGTATTGTTTCAGTGTTGGGAAGTGGATCCAATTGCGCGTACTTCGACGGCAAACTTCCTGAACACAATAACTTCGGTCTTGGCTATCTTTTAGGGGATGAAGGCTCATCGAATTACCTTGGAAAAAAGCTTTTAAAGGCCTTTATACAAGGAAAATTGCCTGCGGATTTACACAAAGACTTCGAATTAAAATATAACCTTGACAGGCCTTTAATCTTAGAGAAGATTTACAAGAAGGTAATGCCCCAGTTGTTCCTAAGCAACTTCTTCGAGTTTTTTCTTGAATGGCGAAATCATCCTTGTATCCTGGAGATAATTGATGAAGCTTTCGAAACTTATTTTAATATATACCTGTTACCAACTATGAAATTGCATCCCGGTAAGGATATTCATTTTGTTGGTGCTGTGGCAGGTAGCTTTCAAGATCGACTTCACGTTGTCGCTGAAAAGTTAAACGTGGAGATATCAACTGTGACTACAGAACCAATACATAATTTATTAAAATATTACTTAAATTAATACAATGAGCAAAATTGGAATAAACGGCTTCGGCCGTATCGGCAGACTGGTTTTCAGAGCCGCATTAAAAAGAGGATTAGATGTTGTTGCAATCAACGACTTGGTAGAAGTTGATTATATGGCTTACATGTTAAAGTATGATTCAACGCACGGCCGCTTTCCTGGAACAATTGAAGTAGTTGACGGACATTTGGTAGTAAATGGCAAAACCATTCGCATCACTGCAGAAAAAGATCCTGCAAACTTGAAATGGGATGAAGTTGGGGTTGAAGTTGTAATTGAATCAACTGGCTTCTTCTTAACTCAGGCAGATGCTCAAAAGCACATACAAGCTGGTGCAAAAAAAGTAGTTCTTTCAGCTCCTGCTAAAGATGATTCCATCCCTACTTATGTAATGGGTGTTAACCATGATTTATTAACTGCAGATCAGACCATCGTTTCCAATGCATCATGCACAACAAACTGCCTTGCTCCGATCGCTAAAGTATTGAACGATAAATTCGGAATTGTCGAAGGCTTAATGAGCACCGTTCACGCGGTTACTGCTACGCAGAAAACGGTTGATGGACCTTCTCACAAAGACTGGAGAGGTGGCCGTGGAGGTTTTTCTAACATTATCCCTTCTGCTACAGGTGCAGCAAAAGCTGTAACTAAGGTAATCCCTGCCCTTAAAGGTAAACTTACAGGTATGGCTTTCCGTGTTCCTGTTTCTGACGTTTCTGTTGTTGACTTAACTGTTCGCTTAGAAAAAGCTGCTTCTTATACAGAAATCAAAGCTGCCATGAAAGAAGCATCTGAGACTTACTTGAAAGGTGTTCTTGGATATACTGAAGACGAGGTTGTTTCTTCTGACTTTATTGGAGATGATCATGCTTCGATCTTCGATGCTAACGCAGGTATTGCCTTGAATGACAATTTTGTAAAGGTAGTTTCTTGGTATGATAACGAAATGGGCTATTCATCTGCCCTGGCTAAATTCGTTGAATACTATGCAGGTTTAAAATAGTTTCTGGTTTTCCAGAGCATAAAAAAGGGGCGCTAAATGCACCCCTTTTTTTATTTAACACCAGATCAAGTTCATCTACATAAAAAATCCTTGCCAGAATGATCTGACAAGGACTATAATAACTGTCAACCTTCTCCAGGTCGACACAACTTCTTTCTACTTTACTTGTTTTAAAACGATTGCACTTAGTGCCGGCAAGTTAACATTGATCGAATATTCTCTTCCATTACAATAGTCCTGCACAGGATTATATGGCTCAGAACTCACATAGCCGCTGCCAAAGAACTCTTTGCTGTCTGTATTGAATAGTTGCACCCATTCATTTTTATAGGGTACACCAATTTTGTATGCTTCACGCGATATAGGCGTAAGGTTCAGAATGACAATTAAGGTCTCTTTTTCTTTATTAGACCGCCTTTCGTAAACGTAGATTGAATGTTGCTCATCATCGGCGTTAATCCATTCAAATCCGTCGTATGAAAATGAATTCACATACAATGCCGGCTCAGACCTATACAAATGATTCAATGCTTTAACCGTCCGCTGCATGCCAGCATGGGATTCAAATTGAAGGAGGTGCCAGTCTAAAGATTTTGTGAAATTCCACTCGCTATTTTGAGCGAATTCATTGCCCATGAAAAGCAGCTTTGTGCCAGGCTGCGTAAACATGTAGGTGTACAATGCCCGTAGGTTCGCGAACTTTTGCCATTCATCACCAGGCATTTTATAGATCATGGACGACTTGCCGTGGACAACTTCATCATGGGAGAAAGGAAGCATAAACTTCTCAGTAAACGCATAGGTGATGCTAAAAGTAAGCTGGTGATGTTTGTACTTCCTGTTGATCGGATCATTCTTGAAATACTTCAGCGTATCATTCATCCAACCCATCATCCATTTCATGCCAAATCCAAGTCCACCTTCGGATACCGGATGTGTGACTCCTGGATAGGTTGTGCTTTCTTCTGCAATGGTCTGCACACCTTTAAAATTGGTGTATATCGCATCATTTAGATCTTTTAAGAACTGTATAGCCCCAAGGTTTTCAGGACCACCGTATTCGTTTGTTCCAGCATCTTCCGGCTGCCGCGAAAACGTGTAGTATAACATGGACGCAACTGCATCAACCCTTAATCCGTCTGCATGGAACTTGTGCAGCCAATACATGGCGTTGCTTATCAAAAAAGACCTTACTTCATTTCTATCATAATTGAAGATATATGACTTCCAATCCGGATGGAACCCTTTGCGCATATCTGCATGCTCATACAAATGGGTTCCGTCAAAATGATATAAGCCGTGTGCATCCCCAGGAAAGTGCGAAGGCACCCAATCCAACAGCACAGCAATATTCTTTTTGTGAAGCTCATCTATTAGGTACATCAATTCCTGTGGGGTACCATGTCTTGAACTTGCTGCAAAATAACCTGTAATCTGGTAACCCCATGATGGAAAGTATGGATATTCCATAATGGGCATCAACTCCACGTGAGTGAAACCCATTTCAACAACGTAAGGAACCAGCGTTGTAGCAATCTCCTTATAAGTTAAAACACGTTCAGGTTCTGAAGGATCTCTTTTCCAAGACCCAAGATGTAATTCATAAACGGACATTGGTTGGTCCAGGGCGTTAAGCTTCGCACGCTTGTTAAGCCAGCTTTTATCTTTCCAGACATAGTCCATA
>JAQBOT010000340.1 GCA_028287885.1 Pedobacter sp. | reverse complement strand
CGCCGGCCCCTACAGTGGTGCACATTTGAACCCGGCAGTTACCATAGGGCTCGCCATTGCTGGCAAGTTTGCCTGGGTAAAAGCGCCAGCCTTTATACTCGCCCAACTCGTAGGCGCCATGTTGGGTTCCGTGCTGGTCTGGCTGATGTACAAAGATCATTTTTCTACAACAAAAGATCAAGGTGCAAAAGCTGCGGTATTCTGCACTTCACCCGCCATTAAGAACACAGTATCTAACCTGATCTCTGAGGTGATCGGCACCTTTGTATTGATCTTTGTACTGTTTTACTTCACCACTCCAGAAATGGGCGTTGAAAAAGCACCCCTCGGCTTGGGTTCTCTAGGTGCTATACCGGTTGCTTTTTTAGTTTGGGGAATCGGCCTTTCCTTGGGCGGTACAACAGGTTACGCGATAAACCCAGCCCGCGATCTCGGACCACGGAGTATGCATTTTCTTCTACCCATACCTGAGAAAGGGAGTGGAAACTGGCATTATGCCTGGATTCCTGTGGCCGGACCAATTGCCGGGGCAGCCATCGCCGCATTGCTATACCTGATGCTTAAAGCATAATAACAATTCGCTTCAAACCCTTATCGGCGCTTCTAAAAACAAAAAAGCCCTACCTGTCCGGGTAGGGCTTTTTATTTCACCAAAGGAATTAATACCCTGGATTTTGTGTTACAACACCACCTGAATTGATGATCTCACTTTGTGGTATTGGAAATAAGTTCCTGAAAGTCTGTGTAAGCCCGGTTGCATTGTAACGGCGCATGTCAAAGAAACGATGTCCTTCGTGGGCAAGTTCCAACCTGCGCTCATTCCTAATTGCAGTTAATAGCTCATCCTGTGTTATTGCAACAGAAGGAAGCAAGCCGGCACGCTGACGAATGACGTTTAGATCTTCCAATGCACCAAGAAGGTTGCTTTGCATTGCTCTGGCTTCTGCTCTTGTTAAATAAACCTCAGCAAGACGGATCATCATAACATCATCAATACCCGGGTTGGTTTGAGAATACTTCAATTGCTTGCCTGCCGGAATAGTACTAAAGTTTACTTCTTTCCTCAAGTCACCTGCCTGGAAAGCAGTACCCAATGAAGCTGCAGATCCAACCTCGTTTCTTCCGCCTAAACTCGTTGGATAGTAGTAGAACGCAATGTTATTTGCATCGGTTGCATTGTATTGAAGTTCCCAAAGAGACTCAGAGGAGTTTTTGCCCGTGTAAATCGTTGCGTATGATGCGCCTGGTACCAAAGCGTAATTGTTCGGGCTGGTAATAACCGCAGTTGCCAATGCTTCTGCATCTGCCCATTGTTGTCTGTAAAGCTGAACTCTGGCTTTCATTGCGGTCGCTACATATTTGTTTACGCGGCCATTTGCAATCTTATTCGGCAGTTTTGCAATGGCATCATCAAGATCAGCTAAGATCTGTGTATAAACCTCTGCTTCAGTCGACCGCGGCATAGCTGCAGCATCCTGTGGCGTAAGGGTAGGTAGCGTTCTTAAAGGAACACCTAATCCTGTAGCCTGATTGTATCCAATCTCGCTACCGCCGAACATACGAATCAAATCGAAGTAAACGGTTGCGCGGATGGTCTCGGCTTCTCCGATTGCACGGTCTTTCAAGAATGCAGGGTCAGTAATGTTCGGTGCAGCCGCGATAACGTTATTCGCTCTGTTCACCGTGGCGTACATGGCATTCCAGATCGATGCAATATCAACGTTATCTGGAAGGATGGTTTTGTTGTAAACCTGAGACCAGGTCGGGAATGTTCCAGACCACTGGATGTTATCTCCATACATGTCTGCAAAGATCAGGTAGTTCAAAGACATGTATCCAGTTTGCTGTAGTCCGTCGTAAGTACCAATGATACCCGCTTCAACACCTTGTCTGGTCGTATAGGCTGTTGAGGCGTCAACTGATCCCTGTGGTTGCTGATCAAGCGCTTTTTTGCAGGCTGTTACTGATAACAGGGCCGGCAGAATGATATATAATAATTTCTTCATTGTTGTCTAAAAATTAAAATCCAAGGTTAACACCAAACGTGTATGTTTTTGCCTGAGGTGCCGATAAGAAGTCTGTACCCTGTGAAAGCGGTGTGCTGTTAAACGTACTCACTTCCGGGTCGAAGCCTTTGTAATTGGTAAAGGTTACCAGATTCTGAGCTGCAGCAAACAATCTAAGTTTGCGCACATGCAACTTTGCAGCAAGATCAGCAGGTAAATTGAAGCCTAGGTTTACGTTTTTCAAACGTGCATAAGAGCCATCTTCAACAAATCTGTCTGATGCCCGGTTGTTTGAGTTCGGGTCACCGTAAACAGCTCTTGGCACGTCAGTAACCGTGTTGGTTGGTGTCCAGCGGTCTAATACAGAGGCAAACTGACCGTAGATCGTGTTCATCCCTTCAGCAAATACCCGGGTATTGTTGTAGATCTTGTTGCCGGAACTGAATTGCCAGAAAAACGATAGGTCAAAGCTTTTATAGCTTAGATTGTTGTTAAAACCACCGGTGAACTTAGGCTGTGCAGAACCCAAAATGGTCTGGTCGGCACCTGTAATAACACCATCTCCATTTAAGTCGGCAAATTTGATATCACCCGGAGCTGTCAGTGCTACCTGGTAAAGGGCAGTTGGTCTTCCAGTTTTCGTCTTAGCTTCGGCATTCAAAGCATCGATCTCTCCTTGGTTTTGAAATATACCTTCAACTTTATATCCACGGAAACTTCCTACTGCTTCTCCAACCTGCACATAACTTGCAAATCCTGCAGCATATGGCGCATTGTTGTTGGCTAAAGAAAGGATCTTGTTTCTGTTGAAAGAGATATTAAAGCCAGAAGACCAGTTGAAATCTTTGGTCTTGATGTTTACGGTATGTAAATCAAGCTCAAGCCCTTTGTTCTCCATAGAACCCGCGTTGGTTTGGTAGCCTGTAAAACCAGCTGATCCGGGTAAAGGAAGTATTGCCAACAAACTGCTCGTTTTTCTATAATACAAGTCCATACTCAATACGATCCTGTCTTTAAGTATTCCCAGGTCTAAGGCGACATCACTAGACTTTGTCTTTTCCCAGGTAAGGTTTGGATCGCCCAAAGAAGAAGGGTAAAGACCTGCAACCTGATTAAAGTTAGAGCCTGCACTGATCAATGTTCTTGAAAGGAAATCGCCGATAAAGTTGTTACCGGTTACACCCCAGCTACCACGTAATTTAACGGTAGAGAGTACGTTTTGATTCTTCATGAAAGCCTCATCACTTACAATCCAGGCACCAGATACCGCAGGGAAGTAACCAAAGCGGTTTCCATCTGTGAATCTCGAAGAACCGTCAGTACGTAAGGTTGCAGATAAGATGTAACGTTGTTTGTAGTTGTATCCTAGACGGCCAAAAAAGCTGACAAGCGTGTTGCTACCGCCGTCTGAAGATGCTGAGGTTTTAACTGCAGCAGCTGATAAACGTTGAATGCTGTTTCCCGGGAAGTTTGTACCAGAAGCAAAAACACTTTCATAGTTGTCTTTTTGCCATGATTGTCCCAACAACACATTCAATGAATGATCACCAAACGACTTATTGAAGGTCAAGGTATTCTCGTTTAATAAATTCAGATCTGAGAGGTAGGTCTCTATACCCGAGCCGTTTGTTGGTGGCGCTCCGGCGTTCAACGTAGAGGGTACAAAACGACGTTCATGGAAGATCTGGTAATCTGCAGCGAAGTTCGTTTTGAATGTTAATGCAGGAAAGATCTTATATTCCCCGTAAACATTAGACAACAAACGTCCGCCCGTAGTTAAGTTGAAAGGCTCTTTATAAGCTGCAATCGGGTTTTCTACCGTGCTGTAAGGATCACGTCCATAGGTGCCATCCGCATTATACAAAGGCACTGCAGGGCTGATCAGAATTGCTGAACTTAAAACACCATAGATGTTGTTGTCGTTGTTAATTCTATTTGAAGCACTGCGGTTAAAGCTTGTACTTGTTCCAACTTTAAGCTTGTCGCTGATGTTGTGATCCAGGTTCAAGCGCAGGTTAAATCTGCTGTAGTCAGAACCTTTCAAGATACCCTGTTGATCAAAATATCCGCTGGTGATGTTAAATCTTGTTTTGTCGTTACCACCATTGATGGCCAAATTGTAATTACTGATCGGCGCGGTTTGAAAAACCTGATCCTGCCAGTTGGTGCTGGTGTAGGTACTTGGATCACCAGCAAGATTACCTCTTCCCAATCCTTTAGTAATTAAATCGGTCAATGTTGGGTATGTGATTGCGTTAAGAGTTAGGGCGGGATAGCGGTTATTGATCGCTTCCTGGATCATTTGAACGTATTGTGGACCTGTTAATACGTCAATCTTTTTTGTCGTTTCCTGAAAACCAGTGTAGTAATCCAGGTCGATGTTGGTTCTGCCGCTTTTACCTCTCTTTGTAGTAATGATCACAACGCCATTGGATGCACGTGAACCGTAAATTGCAGATGCAGAAGCATCCTTTAATACATCGATCGATTCGATATCAGCTGGGTTGATGTCGTTCAAAGGGTTTGTAACACCGTTACCAAAACCAATTTGTGAGTTGGACGCAGTCTGAATTGGCGTACCGTCTACTACATATAAAGGTTGTGAACCTGCACTCAGGGTAGAGACACCACGAACACGAACTGTAACCGCGCCACCCGGGGTACCGGAAGCAGATGTTACCTGCACACCGGCAAGCTGACCCTGCATCGCCTGGTCTAAGCCGGTTACTGGGCGATCCTTAATGTCTGTAGCTTTGATGTTTGATATGGCACCGGTTGAAGCTCTCTTTGATGTACTGCCGTAACCAATCACGACAACATCGTTCAACAGCTGCTGATCTGCAACCAATTTTACATTGTAGGTTGTGCCATTTGAAATGTTAACTGTTTGCGGTCTGTAGCCAATAAAGCTAAAAACCACTGTGGTGTTCCCAGAAGGAGCATTAAGTGTGTAAGATCCGTCAGCGTCTGTTTGTACGCCTGTTTTCGATCCTGTAATTTTAATTGACACGCCAGGTAATGGCTGTCCGTCGTCAGCGGACGTAACTCTTCCAGCAATTTTTCTGGTTTGGGCATATACACTGCTTAGTGTTATAGTACTTAAAACCAGAAAAAAAAGTAAAATTCTCTTCATTCGTAAAGGGGTTTTGGTAAATAATTTAAATGATTTTTAAAACTATTAATAAATGTCCGAATAAAAGAGAAAAATGAAATTATATTGTTACAATGGCGCGAATTAGTAATAAATACTGATGAGGGATGTGAAAAGCCACTGAGAAAAAGCGTGCTTGCATTAGCTTAGTTCAGATATTTGGAATGTACTTGCTTCTAAAAAGGAACAATGATCAGAAACGCCAATGCTTTGATGATTAATGCTGCATATTCGTTTTCAAATATGTTTTTAAGTCGATTTATAATGCCAAACCGTAGTTATTCAAAATCATCTTCTAAGTTTTTGCAAAAAAGCAAGTGTTTGGTCAGAAGAGGCTCAAGCTTTATTGGGTTTTTCTTTCCTGATTGATGTTAAACAATCTTGTGTTTAGATATAAATTGTAATTTTAGCTATGAAATTTGACTTTGCAAATAAGAATGTTCTAATCACCGGAGGCTCAAGGGGAATTGGAAGTACAACGGCTAAACTATTTGCTGCTTCGGGCGCAAACGTAACTTTTACTTACAACTCAAATGTCGAGGCGGCGGAACAAACGCTGGCAGAACTGGGAATGGGCAAACACAATAGTTACCAGCTCGATCTTGCAGACCCTACTGCCATTGCGCGGTTTTTCGTCTGGTACCAGGAGCGTTACGAAAGGTTGGATATCCTGGTAAACAATGCAGCAGTGCATTTGCCACATCATGTGGTGGAATCTGATTTTGAAACCTGGCAACAATGCTGGAATGATACACTTCGT
>JAQBOT010000324.1 GCA_028287885.1 Pedobacter sp. | reverse complement strand
CTCCGAATTAAGTATTTAGAATTGCTCAACAAGATGTTCAATTATCTGCAAGTTCCACAAAGAGAAACTGGTCTTCCATCTAGTTCTGAATTGGACTTCGCCTTACGCCTAGGCAAGGTTGTTGGAATAGATGTACTTAAAAAATATATACAGGACTTCAGTTCGGCGCGTCAGAAATACAAAATTAAAAATTTATCTCCAATTACTGGAAAACCTGACGACTTGTACATCAACGCAATTCAGTCATTGTGCGTAGAAGAAGAAATTAAAACTGTGTTAATATTATCCGCAACTACCAATAATGAATACACAAGTAAGATTGAAACTATATTGAAAGCATTAGCTGTGGAGACTCATGTTTTCTGCTACATTGACATATTACTGTCCACATCCGATGTCACGGCCAAGAAACAGGGGACCTCAATTTCTCTCAAAGATTACTTGATTATAAACCAAATCGAACAAGTAGATTTGATTGTGATTGTTCCCTCAGTATATAGAGCCAGAATAGAGGTAGAAGAAATACAGCGAAGCAAATTTATATTTTTAATTGATATTAACACGTCTGAAAACTTCAATATAAAGGATTTTTTGTTATCCAAGTCAAGCTACAACACTATCGCGATTGATCCTTCACTCGGGAAAGGATATGCGGTTTTGAAAAAAACTGGTGAAGCATCTCTTGCTTAATTTAGCTATTATCGTCGCGCATAGTATTTAGAATAGAAAGAGATTTCGTTTATAAACTTGATTATAATGGTAGTTGTTACTCATCCTACAGGAAATTCTAATGTTAGAGCGATCTTGGAAGCGTTCAACAACAGTGGAATTTTAGCTGAATTCAATACAACAATTGCTATTAACCCTACTAATCCTCTTTTAAAATTAATTCCAAAGACCTATTTAAGACATTTACTTCGTAGATCATTCTTAATACCAAAAACGAAATTGTCTACTCAGCCCTTTTTAGAAGTAGCTAGACTAGTGAATACCCATGCTGGCATCAGAAAATTCATTCAAAAAGAGGGATCATGGTCGGGAATTGATTCTGTCTACAAAGGTTTAGATGCCTGTGTATCTAAAAAGATGGACTCACTAATAAAGAAAAAAGGTGTGAATGCAGTTTACTCCTATGAAGACGGTGCCTTGAAGACATTTTTGGCTGCAAAGCAACGCGGTTTAACTTGTATTTACGATCTGCCTATTGCGTACTGGGAAACTAGCCGTAAACTTTTGCAAGAGGAAGGAGCTCGGTTACCTGAATGGGCGCTTACCATTGGCGGCGGTATTACGGACTCCGCAGAAAAGCTCGAACGCAAAACGCGGGAGCTAGAACTTGCAGATGTTGTAATCGCTCCAGGAAGTTTTGTGGTGCAATCCCTGCCGATATGGGCAAATACAAAAAAAATTGTTGTTTCACCTTTCGGCTCGCCAATGGCCTTGTGTTTTCATGAAAAGCAATTTCAAAATTGCAATAAAAACAAGCTACGTATTCTGTTTGTCGGTTCAATGAGCCAGCGAAAAGGCCTAAGTGACTTGTTTTCGGCTTTTAAGCTATTGAAAAACGAAAACATTGAACTAATTGTGATGGGATCTACGTTAGCGCCATTAACATTTTACAAAGAGCAATATCCACTTTTCACCTACTTGCCTACTCGTCCACACAATGAAGTACTGGAGTTAATGAGGTCATGTGATGTCCTATGTTTACCTTCTATCATTGAAGGTCGTGCCTTGGTGATGCAAGAGGCTATGAGCCAAGGTCTACCATTGATAATAACTGAGAATACCGGTGGCGCCGATTTAATAATTGAGGGGCAGACGGGATTTCTTGTGCCAATACGATCCCCGGCAGCAATTGCTGCTAAGTTAAACTGGTTTTTAGAAAATAAGTCGACAATTCCAGATATGAGTAGGATAGCTCAAGCTCATGCATCTAAGTACACGTGGAAAAATTATGGGGACAACATACTTTCTGGCTTGGGCCTCTGACGTCTTTATTTCAAAAGTTCCCATCTACTAATCGCCTTAAGTTCTTGTATTCACCTTAGTGATCACAAAGTAAGTTCCAGTTCATTCTTGTTCCTATGAACCCATTAGTGTCGATAATCATTCCTCTATATAACTCCGAAAGTTTTATAGCAGATACAATTTACTCCGCTATAAATCAAACCTATAAACACACTGAAATCATTATTGTCAATGATGGATCAACGGATGCCTCGCTAGAGATTGCTACTCGTTTTACAAAGTATGGAGTTGTTGTGTATAGTCAAAAGAATAGAGGAGCGAGTGCCGCCAGAAACTTCGGAATATTAAAATCAAAAGGTGAACTAATTCAATTTCTTGACGCAGACGATCTGTTAGATCCTGGCAAATTGAAATACCAAGTTGAAACATACGAACGCTATGGTGATTTACACCTGATCGGTGGAAAGTGGCGCAGGTTCGATCGAGATGTTTCAAAGCCGTATGCGCCCATGCCATATCAACAAAGGGAGACGAGATACTTCAATCATGTGAAATGGCTTCTTGAAAGCCCGTACATGATCCCCAGCGCCTGGCTAGTTCCAAGGCGGTTAATAGATCTATCTGGGTTATGGAATGAAAACTTGTCCTTTAACGATGATGGAGAATTCTTTTACAGAGTTGTTGCATCATCTTCTGGCGTAATTATTAATCACAAAGCGCTCGCACTTTACCGTTCAGGCAATTTGTCTTCCCTCTCAAGTCGTAAAGATCGCACCGCAATGGTATCTTGGATAGAGTCAATAAGGTCTTACAAAATGATCATATTTAAGCTGGCAGGCGAAAATGGGAATGAAAAGGTAGACCGCTTTTTTTTTGAAATATGCTTTAACTGCGTTGGCAAATATCCAGACCTATTTAATATATGCAAGTTAGAGATGTACTCACCAGATAAAGCTTACAACTTATCCGATAATGTAGTCTACTACTTTTCGAAAGTTATTGGTTTATACAATGCTAAGAGAATTAGAATTTTTATAAACCAAATAAGAGACACAAAGGGGGTAAGTTTCTTGATTTATAAGACAAAATCGTTGATTGGCTGGAAATCATTTTAGCTCATCTTCTATAGTTAATTCATGAACAGTTTAACACATCAACAAGATAAGCCGGACAAGATTAGAATTAGAGCGTTAGAATTGAAAAATTCATCAAATGTTTTAATCAAGAAAGGGATATGGATTTATTTTCTTCTTCTTCTTTTTGAAGGCGCACTAAGAAAATGGTTCCTACCTTCACTTGCAGGGCCATTACTCGTAATTCGAGACCCTCTTTGTATTTGGATTTTAATTCAGGCATGGCGTAATGGATCCCTGAATTTAAACCAATATTCAATTTCGATGGGTTTAATCGGCATTTTTGGTTTGTATACAGCGTTATTCTTAGGTCATGGAAATTTCTATGTAGCTCTGTATGGTTCAAGACAATTTCTCCTTCATTTTCCTTTAATCTTTGTAATGGCTAAAGTGTTGGATAAAGAAGATGTTTTGAAATTCGCTCGGGCGACCCTCGTTATATCAATTTTAATGATCCTATTAATCATGACCCAGTTCTATAGTCCCCAATCGGCCTGGGTTAACAAAACCGTTGGCGGGGATGCCGGTGGAGGTTTTAGTGGAGCTATGAACTTTTATCGCCCTTCAGGCACATTTTCATTTACAAATGGAAATACGTTGTTTTTCAATTTTGCCGCCTGCTTTATAACGTACTTTTGGTTCAAATTTAAGGAGGTAAACAGACTATTGCTTTTATTGTCAACTATTGCCCTCGTTCTTTCAATTCCATTTTCAATAAGTAGAAGCTTGTTTTTTCAAGTATTAATTACTGTTATTTTTACCGTAATTGCAACGTTTCTTAAACCCAAACACGCTTTTGGGATGATTATGGTAGTATCGGGATTATTCGGGTTTGTTATTTTGCTTAGTTTTACCACCTATTTTACCACAGCAACTCTGGCATTTACCTCAAGATTTGATATTGCTAATTCTCAAGAAGGCGGACTAAATGGGGTTTTTTTCGACCGATTTTTAGGAGGCATGATCCAAGCCATTTCTCTTTCTTCGCATCAGCCATTCTTTGGATATGGAATCGGGTTGGGAACAAACGTTGGGACCATGTTGACCGTTGGGGGACGCGGATTCTTGATTGCTGAAGGTGAATGGGGAAGGATGGTAGGAGAAATTGGTCCAGTCCTTGGCTTAACTATTGTATTTTTGCGCTTAAAACTAGCTATAAGCATACTTTTTCAAAGCTTCAAGACACTCAGTTCCGGAAACTTCCTACCTTGGATACTAATAAGTTATGCGTTTTTATTGATCGCACAGGGCGGATGGGCACAACCAACTTCGTTGGGGTTCTGCACTTTACTTGGTGGTTTAACTTTAGCCTCCTTCAACGAAAAAAGTTGTGCAAGATTGAAAGCAATTCCGACGAATAATCATCGCTCAACCTACAGTCATTCTTATGAACATCATCCTGTTTTCACACGCTAAATTCCTCAAGTTGCGGTCAATGGATAATTTCACCAAAATGTTGTTTGTTGGCATGCAGAATAAAGGGCATAATGTTCAAATATGGCAACCAAAGCCAATCTTTTCCAAGCTCCCTTTCGGCTTAATTGGAAAAAAATGGATGGGCTATCTAGACTCTTTTATCATTTTTCCGTTTGTAGCAAAAGTTCGAATCAGAAAATGCAAAAGAAAAACATTATTTGTATTTACGGATCAGGCACTAGGTCCTTGGGTCCCATTGGTCAGCAAAAAAGCACACGTTATTCATTGCCATGACTTACTCGCATTGCAATCTGCAAAGGGAGAAATTAAAGAAAATCTCACAAGTTGGACCGGAAGTTATTATCAAAAGTTTATCCTTTGGGGCTACTTAGCTGCAAAACACTTTATTTCTGTTTCAATAAACACAGAAGAGACTCTTAGGACTTTTCTAGGTGATAGGGCAGTTACAAGTCAGGTTGTATATAATGGATTAAATCCCAAATTTCGTCCATTAGACACCATGACCGCTAGGGAGAACCTAGAAAAATGTATAGGGATTAGTTTGAAAACTGGCTTTTTAATGCACGTTGGGGGTAACCAGTGGTACAAGAATCGTCCAGGAGTAATTGAAATCTATAATTCCTGGCGCCACATTTCTATTCGAAAATTGCCTTTACTACTTTTTGGAGAATCACCGTCGGATGATTTAAAAGAAGTTTTTGAAGAATCTGAATTCAAATGTGACATACATTTTATTGTCGACGCAACGGACGATCTAATTCACTTCGCATATGCTGGTGCAAGTTTGTTGATTTTCCCATCCCACGCTGAAGGATTTGGATGGCCGATTGCTGAAGCAATGGCTTGTGGTTGTTTGGTAATTACCTCAAATGTTCCACCGATGACCGAAGTTGGCGGGAAGTCGGCTACTTATATCAGTCTAAAGCCGTCAAATCCATCAGATGTAAACAAGTGGGCAGCCGACTCTGCAAGAGTTGTCGATTCAATAATCTGTATGCCAAAAAAGGAAAGCCAAACTGCGAGATCATTGGCACTACACAATGCTAAACGGTTTGAGTTAGATGCTGCCATTAATCAGATTGAAGAAATTTACTTAAACATAACCGAACAAGCTAGATGAGATTGCTTCATGTCGTAGACTCGCTAGACGCTGAAAAGGGGGGAGTGAGCCAAGCCGTAAAAACAATGGCCGAAGAAGTAAGGAAAGTTGGGTTTTTCAATGAGGTAGTCACTTTGGACTTCCAGGAAAACTTAGACGATACTGAATTAGTGCATGTTAACGGCTTAGGGCCAACCACCGGGCCATGGAGGTATAACAAGAGGTTGATTCCTTGGTTGTTACATAATTTTAGCCGATTTGACACTATTATAGTTCATGGCCTTTGGCTTTATCAAACATTTGCTGTAAAGAAAGCCCTATTGACCTACGCAAAGCAAATCCGAAAAGAGGGCAGTCTAGTAACTTTGCCAGCCTTATATATTATGCCTCATGGAATGCTTGACCCGTATTTTCAAAGGGCAACAGGAAGAAAACTAAAAGCCATCAGAAACAGGGTATATTGGAAACTCATTGAGAGCAAGGTAGTGAATAGTGCAAATGGCTTACTTTTTACATGCAAAGAAGAGTGTCTGTTAGCTACAATCCCCTTCGCCCCATATAAACCAAAACGGGAACTGATAGTTGGTCTTGGAATCTGTGAGCCGCCGATATATAATAAGAGTATGGATGAAGATTTTCTAAACGTTTGTTCTCAGTTGAGAAACCAAAAATACCTACTTTTTTTGGGCCGAATAGATAAGAAGAAGGGAGTTGATCTACTTATAAATGCCTATAGGCAAATTGTTTATGAATTTGGACGCCAAAGAATATCACAGGAGCAGAGCACATCCTTTCACGAATTTAATGGTAAGGACTTCGAGTATGCTCCGAATTTTCCGAAATTAGTTATCGCAGGCCCTGGACTTGATTCTGTATATGGAAAAGAAGTTACCACCATTGTCAATAATTGTCCAATTCTTCGAAATAGTGTCTTTTTTCCCGGCATGCTTGAAGGTCTGCAAAAATGGGGGGCATTTTACGGCTCTGAGGCCTTTGTTCTGCCAAGTCATCAGGAAAATTTTGGAATTGCAGTAGTTGAAGCGCTTGCTTGCAGTAAACCCGTCCTTATTTCAAATCAGGTTAACATTTGTTCTGAGATTCAAGAATCAAACGCAGGAATTGTTGCAGAGGACTCGGAAGCTGGAACTTACACAGCCTTGAGGAAATGGACGCACTTATCTGATCCACAAAAAATTAGAATGCAAAAAGAGGCGAGAAAATGCTATGAAAAGCACTTTGCCTTAGACGCAGCAACATCGCGCCTCATTAATGCACTATCATACAGAGGATAAACAGTCAGAACACCAAACGTCTTATGGTTAATCATGATACGCATATAGGTCCGTCTTTTTCGTTGAAGAACAGATTAGCGCGATTGCTGTGGACTATTTCAGCAGTACTATTTTTTCATCTCTCACCAAGACCATTCCATAGTTGGAGATCCTTTCTACTACGGCTATTTGGCGCGAAGGTCGGGAAAGGAGTTCATGTTTATCCAGGCGTAAAAATCTGGGCTCCTTGGAATTTAGATCTGGCGGATGAATGTGGAATAGCAAGCGGAGCCATTCTATATTCGCAAGGTAAGATCACCATCGGAAAGCGTGCCGTGGTGTCTCAGGGGGCACACCTTGTAACAGGGACTCACGACTATACTAAACCCGGCTTTCCATTGGTGACTAGGTCAATTACAGTTTGCGACCAGGCCTGGATAGCTACGGAAGCTTTTATTCATCCTGGCGTGACCATAGGCGAGGGCTGCATTATTGGGGCTCGTGCTGTGGTCAGTAAAGATATGCCGGCTTGGAAAATATGTTCTGGACATCCCTGTGAACCCATAAAAGAAAGAAATTTAAATAAAAATAAGTTATGGAAAGTAATTTGACGCTCGAAAAAGAAGTGGCTGAGGTTCGAAAGAGGAAAGGCGTTGTAAACCACATTGAACTTAACCAACTTGATTTAACAATTGCCATCCCCGCAAAAAATGAGGAATTAAACTTGCCTAAGTGCCTCGCCGCTATAGGGAAGGAATTTGCAACAAAGGTTGTTGTTCTTGATTCAGGGAGCACAGACCGAACGAAAGAAATTGCAGCCGATTTTGGCGCTGAAGTTATTGAGTTTGTTTGGAATGGTAAGTTCCCTAAAAAAAGAAATTGGTATTTGAGGAACCATAATTTAAAAACAAAGTGGGTGCTGTTTCTTGATGCGGATGAATATTTAACCGACAAGTTCAAACATGAATTAACATCCACACTGGCGGTGACAGATAAACAAGGGTTTTGGTTAAACTACACAGTTTACTTTTTAGGCAAAGAACTAAAGGGGGGGTATCCACTAAGGAAACTTGCATTGTTCCAGGTAAATAGTGGTGAATATGAACATATAGATGAAGAAAACTGGAGTAAGTTGGATATGGAAGTTCATGAACATCCAATAATTAAAGGGGAAGTTGGCATAATCAAGAGTAAAATCGATCATCAGGACTTTCGCGGAACTTCAAACTTTATGACAAAGCACAATGAATATGCAAGTTGGGAAGCAGCAAGGTTCTTGAAGTCCAGCAAATTGAAGCCTTCTGAAAATTGGACAATTAAACAAAAAATTAAGTATCGCCTAATGAATAGTGTATTTATAATACCGGCATTTTTTTTTGGAAGTTATATTTTATACCGAGGTTTCCGAGATGGGGCAAGAGGGTTCGCACATGCGGTTCTCAGAATGTCATATTATACCCAAATTTACTGCAAAATACAAGAAAGTAGAACTCCCTGATCG